>CALCNY010000224.1 GCA_937897585.1 uncultured Chitinophagaceae bacterium
AACAAACTTGGCATTCCCTTTATTGCAACAACTTTCGTTATTCTGTTGATGATATTGTTATACACTTTTGAAGGTGGCGTTAAAACAATCATTTACACGGATACCTTACAAACTACAGGTATGTTATTGGGTTTAGTGGTTTGTATTTTCGCAATCATAAAAACTTTAGGAACCGATTTTTCAGGTGCATTACATCTTATGAACGATAACGGATACACGAAGATTTTCAATACAGATGTAAAAGCGGGTTCTTATTTCATGAAGCATATTTTAGGCGGCATGTTTATCGCGATTGCTATGACTGGTCTTGATCAGGAAATGATGCAAAAAAACATCAGCGTGGGGAATGTGAAAGACTCTCAAAAAAACATGATGAGTTTTACTGCTGTTTTGATGCTAGTGAACTTTTTGTTTTTATTTCTGGGTGGTATACTTTATTTGTATGCCAAGAAAATGAACATTACTGCAGCTCCTGATGACTTGTTCCCTACGATAGCCTTGAGTGATGCATTTAGTGGAACTATTGGAATACTTTTTATTGTGGCATTGATTTCAGCTTTATTTCCAAGTGTGGATGGTGCGATTACTTCTCTTACTTCTTGTTTTTGTTTGGATATTCTTGATATTCAAAAATCTTCAGCTGACGAGGTTTCCAAAAAGAAAACAAGAATGAAAGTGCATGTTAGTTTCGCTGTAATATTTTTTCTAATGGTGCTTATTTTTAAAGCGGTCAATGACAAATTAATCATTGATTTTATTTTAAAATTTGCTGGTGTTACTTATGGTCCATTACTTGGATTATTTGCATTTGGCATATTAACCAAAAGGTCACTGAATAATAATTTAATCTGGACTGTTTGTATTGTAGCACCTCTTCTCGCAATGGGTATGGATATGCTAAGTAGTCCCGAATGGTATGAAAAGAAATTGCATATTTCATTAGGCTTATCTGATTTGAGTGCATCTATTTTCAATGGTTACAAAATAGGGAATGAACTTATTCTCATTAATGGTATCTTAACCTTCATGGGCTTGTTAATCATTTCAAAAAAATCAACTGAACAATAAATATTTTCATGAATTTCATCGACCCACTTGCAGAGCAATATGCAGATAAATATTCAGATAAGCTTGATGTATTATTAAAAGAAATTGAAGATTTCACATTGGCAACACATCCCAAATCTCACATGTTAAGTGGAGCCGTTCAAGGTAAGTTTCTGGAAATGATTAGCAGGATGGTTAATCCTTCAAGAGTGCTTGAAATAGGTACTTTTACGGGATTTAGTGCTTTGTGTTTGGCTAAAGGACTTGCTCAAGACGGTATATTACACACCATTGAAATGAGAGAAGAAGATGCGCAAACGGCAATTCGTTTTTTTGATAAATCAGGATTGAAAGAAAAAATTCAAATGCATATTGGAAATGCCAATGAAATTATTCCTTCACTTAACGAATCATGGGATTTGGTTTTTATAGATGCTGATAAAGTGAGTTATATTGACTATTACGAATTAACTTTGCCACGTGTTAAAAGCGGCGGATGGATTTTAGCAGATAATGTGTTGTTTCATGGACAAGTGTTGAATGATGAAATGACAGGCAAGAATCCAAAAGCTATTCACGCTTTTAATGAACATGTAAGTAAGGATGAAAGAACAGAAAAAGTATTGCTTACTATTAGAGATGGATTAACCTTAATCAGAAAAAAATAACCGGTGAAGCATATAGCTCTTACCTTTTTTTATTGTGTTTTATTCAATATAACCTTTGCTCAAAAAATGACGACAAAGAACTATATTGATACATACAAAAGTCTTGCTGTTGCTGAGATGTTGCGCTCCGGTGTACCTGCATCTATTACGCTTGCTCAAGGTGTTTTGGAAACCGAAAGTGGAAACAGTGATTTGGTAAAAAAATCAAACAATCATTTTGGTATCAAATGCAAAGCTGAATGGACAGGAGAATCTGTTTATCATGATGATGATGAGAATGGTGAATGTTTCAGAAAATATGATAGTGCCATATTCAGCTATCGCGATCATAGTGATTTTTTAAGAACAAGAGCGCACTATGCTTTTTTATTTAGCTTGGATCCTATGGATTACAAAGGTTGGGCTTATGGTTTAAAACAAGCAGGCTACGCCACCAATCCAAAATATCCTGAAATATTAATAAAAACTATTGAAGACAACAATTTAAATGACATCACAGAACAAACTTTAAACCAGATTCCTGATTATAGCATTTATCAATTAGAGACCACTAAATCCAAATTTACTTTTGTAGATAAATCAATAAAGAAGATTGAGGAAATCATAGAGCCTTCCAAACTTAAATCTAAAACTTATAATGGACTCAAAGCAGTTTATGCTGAGAGTGGTATGTCTTTATTAGCTATAGCAACTCATTACAATATTCCATTGACAAATCTTTTGGATTATAATGATTTGATTATCGATGGACTTCTTGACAAAGCTACCTGGCTTTATCTCGAAAGAAAACGAACAGAAGGGCTTCAAGAGAAATACAAAGTAAAAGGTGACGAATCTCTTTATGATATTGCTCAATCAAATGGTTTGCAGTTAAGCTCATTATTAGCTTACAACGGTTTGAATGAAACTGATAAAATTAGACCAGGAAGTATTTTGTCTTTAAGGTCTGGTGTTATCGTCAAAGAAGAATATGTTGAGCCCGATGAAGAAGTTGTAAATTCAAATAATAAGAAAAGTAAAAAAGATTTGACTTCAATTAAGAGAGATAAAAAAGAGGATAAAACAAAAGTAAAAATTCATAAAGTTAAAAACGGAGAAAGCCTCGCTACCATTGCAAAAAAATACAAGATGAATGTTTCTGATTTAAAGGAAATAAATGGGTTAATATCTAACAAGTTAAAAATCGGGCAACAATTAATTATTTCAAAATAACAAATATGTCAACCATTAAAGTACACGATAAAACATTTGCTACTTTTCTTTCTGAATCAGCAATTAATGAACAGGTAAAAAGAATTGCTCAGGAAATCAATACTGATTATAGAGGAAAAACGCCTTTGTTTATTGCCATACTTAATGGCTCATTTATGTTTGCATCAGATTTATTTAAAGAACTCGATATCGAAGCACAAGTTTGCTTTATCAAACTAGCCTCATATCAGGGTGTGAAAAGCACCGGTAATGTGGTGACTTCAATTGGTTTGGATGTGAGTTTGAAAGATAGAGAGGTAATCGTAATTGAGGATATAGTTGATACCGGAAAAACACTACATCATTTCCTGCCACAAATTATGGATCAAAACCCAACCTCAGTAAAGCTTGCCACATTATTACACAAGCCTGAAGCATTGAAACATCCATTAACAATAGATTACGTTGGTTTTAGTATCCCTAATAAATTTGTGGTAGGGTATGGACTTGATTATGATGGATTGGGAAGGAATCTTAGGGAAATATTTCAACTATCAGAGTAATTTGTTGAATAAAAGTATAATATTTTCAGAAAAAACAATTAATTTGGGAGAATGTAATCCCCTATTCCTTGAAGAGACTCTTTCTATATTTCTTTTTTTTAGTAATAGCAAATGTTGCTGTAGGGCAGTACTATCTTAGAGGCGAAATCAAAGACGAGAAAAACAAACCACTTCCCAACGCCAAGATTTTTGTACATTCTTCACGCACTTTATTTACCAGCGGAGCCACTGCTGGTGATTTCGGTATCAATGAAAAAGTACTTTATGATTCATTGACTATTACTCTTGATGGGTATGAAAAAACTACAGTCAAAGTAAAAACGGATCAATGGCAAAAAATCATTTTAAAATTAACGGCAGATGCAGTAAGTAAAAATCAGCCCAAGTTGATATCCATGACAAAAGACATGACACAGTCATCGTTTCGGCAATGGTTCGCAGGTGACGAGACTTATTTTCAACTTGTAGAAAATGAATATGTAGAATCTGCATTATATCCTGCCACAGGTTTTTCACTCAATGTTAATAAGGCTTCTTATAGCAACGTAAGAAGGTTTTTAAACATGAACAGTCTTGTTCCTCCCGACGCAATACGAACCGAAGAGCTCATTAATTATTTTAATTTAAATTATAAACAACCGCAAGGAGACAGTTTATTTGCTGTAGAAACACAGCTTACCAATTGCCCGTGGAACAACAAAGAACAGCTGCTATACGTAAACGTGAGTGCTAAAAAACTCGACTTTGATAAAGTGCCTCCAGGAAATTTTGTTTTTTTAATTGATGTATCTGGAAGTATGGATATGCCTAATCGATTGCCTTTATTGAAAGCCGCATTTCAGTTATTTGTAAAAAACTTAAGACCAGTTGATACCGTTTCAATTGTTACTTACGGCGGGTTTGTGCAAGTTTGGTTATCGCCAACTTCAGGAGTTGAAAAAGAAAAAATACTAAAATCCATTGAAGCATTAGAAGCAGAAGGAGATACGCCAGGCGAATCAGCCATTCGTGTTGCTTATCAAGTGGCTAAATCAAAATTCATTAAAGGCGGAACCAATCGCGTAATTCTTGCAACTGATGGCGATTTCAATGTTGGAGAAACTTCTGAAAAAGCTTTGGATGAATTGATTTCAAACCAGCGTCAAACGGGCGTTTATCTTACTTGTCTGGGCGTGGGCATGGGGAATTTTAAAGATTCTAAATTGCAAACTTTAGCCAAAAAAGGAAATGGCAATTATGCTTACCTAGATGATATTCATGAAGCTGAACGTGTGTTGGTGAAAGAGCTTACTCAAACCTTCTATGCAGTTGCGGATGATGCTTGTATGAATCTTAAGTTTAATGCTGATTATGTGAAGTCGTATAGATTAATTGGTTTTGATAACAAAAAAGAAGCGCTTGCCGATAGTCTTAATAATTTGGAAGGTGGTGAAATCGGCAGTGGGAGTGGGGTTATGGCAATTTTTGAAATTGTGCCAACAGAAAAAAACCTTCAATATGTAAATTCGAAATCTGTAATTGATGTTGCACAAATGGATTTGAATTATTCTTTAAATCAAGACAGTATTATTAAGAAAATACATTACAACGCCAACTCGATATTTATTCCAATAGATCAAATCAACAAAGAATTGAAGTTTGCAGCTGCAGTCACCATGTTTGCTTTGAAACTAAAAAAATCGAAGTATTACAACGAGCAATCCTGGTCATTTATCAAAAGCTTCTCAAAATCATCAGCAGATGAAACCAACTATTTACAGAAGCAATTTTTAATACTCCTAGATAAGGCTATCAAACTTTATGGCAATAAAAAAGATAGACTGTAATTTTTAGCTGAACATCTCCCTTACTTTTTCAAAAAACGACTTGTCATTTTTTTCTGGCTTGGGTTCAAAATTTGCAGATTTGTTCATTTTTTCCAGCATTGTTTTTTCTTCGTCTGTTACATGCTGTGGTGTCCATATGTTCACATGAATGAGCTGGTCGCCTTTTTCATAGCTGTTTACATGAGGGAATCCTTTTCCTTTTAATCTGAATATTTTTCCGCTTTGTGTTCCTGCAGGAATTTTAATTTTAGCTTTTCCATCAATAGTTGGAACTTCTGCTTGAGTACCAAATACCGCATCAGGAAATGAAATGTGCAAATCGAATACCACATTCAATCCATCACGCTGTAATTGTGGGTGTGGTTCTTCTTCAATCACTACAATTAAGTCGCCAAAACTGCCACCCCTTTCTCCAACATTGCCTTTACCGCCAACACTCAATTGCATTCCTTCCTGTACACCAGCTGGAATATCTATTGCAACGGTTTCTTCTCCGTAAACCCTGCCTTCACCTTTACAACTTGTACATTTAGCTGCTATCGTAGTGCCTTCACCGTTACAAGTTGGACAAGTTGTAACGGTTTGCATTTGTCCTAAAAAAGTATTTTGAACCCTTCTTACCTGTCCACTGCCATTACATGAGCCACATGTTTGAATGCTACTTTTATCTTTAGCACCACTTCCCGCGCACCCTGTACATTTTACATATTTTTTTATCTTGATGGTCTTGTTGGCACCTTTTGCTATTTCCTCAAAATTCAGTTTGAGTTTTACCCTGAGATTACTTCCACGAGTACCTGTGCTTCTTCTTCCTCCACCACCACCGCCTCTGTTTCCAAAGAAACTACCAAATCCTTCATCACCAAAAATGTCTCCAAACTGACTGAATATATCGTCCATATTCATGCCGCCGCCGCTATAACCGCCGCCACCGCCTCTTCCCTGACTGAAGGCATTATGTCCGAATCTGTCATATTGTGCCTTTTTATCAGGGTCATTTAGTATTTCATATGCTTCAGCAGCTTCTTTAAATTTATCCTCTGCAGATTTGTCGCCGGGATTTCTGTCTGGATGGAATTGCATGGCAACTTTACGGTATGCCTTTTTTATCTCGTCCTGTGACGCAGTTTTGGTAACTCCTAATATTTCGTAGTAATCTCTTTTATTCGCCATGTTCAGATTTTGGAATATGTGTGTATTTATTTTATTTACCGACTACAACTTTTGCGAAGCGGATTAATTTATCATTTAAATAGTAACCTTTCATCAATTCATCAATCACCTTTCCTTTCATTTCAGGAGCCAATGCTGCTTCAGAAATGGCTTCGTGTTTCTCTACATCAAAATCTTCATTGATGCTCTCCATGGCTTTCAATCCCTTTTGCTGAAGTATGCTGCGAAGCTTATTAAAAACGAGTAGCGTTCCTTCGTTTTCTGCTTCATTGCCATTTACTTTAAGTTGCTTTTCTGCACGGTCGCAATCATCCATCACATCCAATAAAGAAACAATGATTTCTTTGCCAGCTGTTTGCATCAGATCCATTCTTTCTTTTGCAGTCCTACGTCTGAAATTATCAAACTCGGCTACCAATCTAAGATATTTGTCTTTTTGCTCATCAAGCTCTGCTTGTAATTTGGCAATTGTATCAGTTGCAATTTCCTGTTCAGTTTTGATTTCAGTTTCGTTGTTGTTCTCAGTTGTCGTTTCTTGTTCTGTTGACATATTTTTTTCTTGTATTGTAATTGTAATTTGTTCGCAAAAGTAAGCATGTCAAACAGTTTGCCAACATATTAAATGCAGTCATTTTGACACAAAAGAAAAAGTTTACTGAAAAATTGATAGAGTAGAGGAATTAACCAAGAATTTCTGGTTGATTAAATTAATTAAATAGAATAATAGGTGAGGAGTACTAACTTGGAAAAATAATAAAGATGTAAAACTATTTTACTACTTGAAATTTACCAGACTCAAGAACTGCACCATTTTGGTTACGAAGCTGATAAATATAAATACCTCTGTAGAAATCTTCAAGGTTGATATTAATTCTTGAAGGAGTGTTTTTTAATTCATAAATTTTCTTTCCCATGAAATTGAAAATGAGTAAAGAATAATTAGAGTTATATCCTTTTTGAAAATCAAAATTAATCACCGCAGTAGCAGGATTGGGATAAAACTTTATGAATTTTGATGGAACATTTGAAGGATCAAGCGCAGTTCTACTCTGAGCAAATGAAGTATTTGACAGCGTGAATATTAAAATAAATATGTAGAATATTTTTTTCAATGCCTGATTGTTTTTAAGACAGAATACTAAATTAAGGAAATTGAGCCGAAAAAAGTGTTGTTTTTCAAAAAAAACAATAAAAATTCATCCGGCTCAATTCCGGAATTTTATTATAAACGCTCTAAAACAGCATTTATTGCTTCAAAATTAGGCAGATCTCCAGGATTGTCTAACACTTCAGCGTATTGAATAACGCCTTGTTTGTCAATAACAAATGCTGATCTTTTGCTTACCCCTTTCATGTGCATGTGCGTGAATGACTCATGTAAACAATCATAGGTAGTTGATACTTCTTTATTGAAATCACTCACAAGAGGGAAATTAAGTTCCTGTTCTCCAGCAAATTTATTTAAAGTCGCTACAGAATCTACAGAAAGGCCAATTACTTGTGCATCAATATTGTTATAAATAGACATGTTGTCTCTCGCATAACACAATTGTTTGGTACAGTTTCCAGTAAAAGCCAAAGGGAAAAAGAATAAAAGCACATTTTTTTTACCAGCATAATCACTTAAGCTGATGGTGTCGTTGAATGAAGTGTACAAAGTAAAGTCGGGAGCTTGTTGTCCAATTTGCAGAGCCATAATTTGTTTTTTTAAGTTTAAAGTATAAGTATAAACAAAGTTCGTTCAAAAAAGTTGGTTGCGTACATCAAATTTTTAAAAACAGGAAAGCCCCGCACAATGCGAGGCCTCTGTTATCCAAACAATCCATAAAAACAAAATCTTTAGATGTTAGTACAGGAACATGCAGTTCTTAGGATTGTTATGTTTTAAAATTTGGGACATCTGATAGCATCCAAACTGCTATTGTATTTTCTCATTTTCTGATAGGTCAATGACATTTCAAATCCGCCTCTTCCATTGCTGCTTTGTTTCAATTGAGAAATGTTGGCATCATAACTTACCGCAACAGCGAAGGGTCTGAATTCTAATTTGGCAACCGGAATGATGGCGTCTTTCCATCTCATGTAAGCTCCGGCATGTAGGATATATTTATTTTCATCATTTTGGTCAAGTTTCCAGGAATATAAGGCACCGCCCATAATTTCTCTGTAACTTCCTTGTACTGTGTAATCAGTTTGCAAAGTGAAAAAAGATGTATTTGTCATACTGATTCTCAATCCTCCTGATGCGACCCATTTAGGTGTCATTTCTTGTGCTCTTGAATTGTAAAATGAAATTCTTTTTGATTGATTAAAATGATGGTAAGCAAGGCCTGCGAAAAAGTTATTGTTATCATCAGACCCGATTTGTCCATTTAGACTCATGCCCACACTTCCGTCGAGATAAGAGTAAGAAGATGAGGCCAGATTTTCTCCATCAAATAATCCACTGTTATACATCGTTCCGTCAAATTGATTATTGGTTGTCATTTTACTTCTGTCAAAACTTCGCTGTACCAATCCACCCATAAATCCTAAAGAGAGATACATGTTTTTATAAGCACTTAATGATTTGTTGTAGTTAAGAGCCGGTAAAATATGGGTGCTGGTTAAAGCGATGGAACCTGCTTTATCGTAAAGTATTTGACCGCCATATGAAATGAAATCATCTCCGTTGCCTACATGCTTTTTTACTTCACCACTTAATGAAGTAGTTTGATAAGGCACGGTTACAGTATTCCATTGTGTGCGGTAAACAGATTGTAATCTTACGTCTCCGGTAAAGATCCCAGTGAGCGAAGGATTGCGCAACAATGGTGTTTCAAATATCTGTGAGAAGTGCATGTCTTGTGCATTTGTGCGGAAAGTTCCGAGCAGCGCAAAGGCGATTAATAGACAGGTGTTTGTTTGTTTCATGGGTTCGGATGTTATTAGGTTACGGTAATTATTAAACGAATTTGATGTTCTTTTATTTGAAATTAACAGTCATCTTTTTTATTTATTTTTTGTTTTTAAAAGGTCGAAAAGCAAGGCTCAAAAGACTTTGAGCCCTGTCTGATCTATTCATAAAAACGAGTTGATAATTATTTTATCAAGGCCACATTACCTTTGAATACAAGCTTCTCATTGTTGTCGCACACCACTTCAACCATGTACACAAACACATCTGAGTTTAATTTTTTTCCTTTGAATGTGCCGTCCCAGGCTTTGCTGGCATCATTAGCACTGAAGTTGTTTTTCTCGAAAACAATTTCACCCCAGCGTGAGAATATTTTAATACTCTTGATGGTGAAGATGCCGCTTCCTCTTGGGTAGAACAGGTCATTCATGCCATCACCATTTGGAGAGAATGTATTTGGAATAAACATATTAGCTCCGTTACAAAGTACATTCACAGTGAGTTGATCCGATGCCGTACAACCTCCTCTGTTAGTTACTAAAACAGTGTATGTGGTCGTTGCATTTGGCTTCACGGTTACTCCCGGGAAGATGTCTCTGAATATGCTTCCTGTAGGTGACCATCTGGCATCAATAACGTCAGCGGATACCTGAGGAATAAGATCAATTGACTGACCAACATTTATCGTTCTGTCGGCACCAGCTTCTACTCTTGGAATATCAAAAACAATAACCGGAACATAAGCTGTGTCTTTAAAACAACCTTTATCATCAGTACCAATTACTTGGTATGTAGTTGTCGTTGATGGTGATGCCATTGGACTAGCAGAGGTAGGATTGTCTAACCCAGTTGAAGGAGACCAAACATATGTGTTAGCACCATTAGCTGATATTCTCAAAGAACTGCCCATACAAAGTGAATCCTTTCTACTTGCAGTCATGGCAAATGGGTATTTTACTGAAACTTTTATAGAATCTCTGTTTACACATCCATGAATTGATGTTCCAGTAACAAAGTATTGAACAGGGTTTGCTGGATTGGCAACCGGACTAGCACAGTTTGTACAACTCAATCCTGTTGAAGGTGTCCACACATAAGTACTTCCGCCAGTAGCTTGTAATGTAGTGGCTCTGCCTTTACAAATCATTGTGTCAATACCTGCATCAATTGTCGGAATAGCATAGGCTTCCACTACTGATCTTACGGTGTCTTTACAACCCGAACTATTAGTAACTAAAAGTGTGATTGGATAGTTGCCGGCCACATTGTATGTCTGGCTTGGTGGTGTTATCAATGTTGAATGAGTATTTCCAAAATCCCAATTCCATGTAACAGATGAGGTGTCCTGCACCGTTAGTAAGCCACGGAAGTTAACCGTTAAGTTTACACAACCATTTGCTGATTGCTGTATAGCACCTTGTGGTGAGCTTACAATTTTAACTGGTATTGTGCTTCTCAAGGTATCTCTACATCCGTGAAGTGATGTAGCAATTAATTGTGGATAGAATAAACCTGTTGTGCTGTAATTATGATTCGGGTTTGCAGTGGTTACTGTTGGTGTGCTATCTCCAAAATTCCAAGTATATCCTGTAATTGCATCAGCTGCAGTAGTAGTATTGTTGAATAATACCGCTCCATTATCACACAATGTTGGTGTATTGAAATTGAATCCTGAAGTGATATCGTAAATTCTGATGGTATCCGTTCCGGTTAATGGTACCACACAACCTGCAGAATCGCTAAGGATAAGTTGAGGTACATAAGCACCTGGCTGAATATAAGGATGTGAAGATGTAGATGTAGTAGTGCTATTAATATTTCCATCTCTGTAATCCCATACGAAGCTTGCCGCATCTTGAGTAGTTGCAGTGAAATTAACCGTTGATGGAACACAACCTGAAAGTCCGCCATAAGTAAATGTGCCTCTAGGTCCTTTTACAACGATATTTTTTCTTTTTACAGAAACACAACCACCTGGTCCGGTTACTGTTAATGCAACATGGAAAGTATCTGCAACTGTATACGTAAATGAAGGATTTAATAATGAAGATGTCCCTCCGTTTGTACCAAAATTCCAGCTGTATGTTAAGTAGTTAACTGAAGTATTGGTGAAATTCACAACCAATGGTGGACATAAAGCCAGTGTATCACTCATGGTAAAATTCGCTTGTGGTGTTACGATGTGTACAACATTCGTCATTACTGCAGTATCAGAACAACCATGATTATCGTATGCAATTAAAGAAACGGTGTAATTGCCACTTCTTGGGTATATATGAGTTGGATTTGTTTGAGTAGATGGAGGAGTGTTATCACCAAAATTCCAAACATAAGTCAAACCAGAACCTGTAGAAGTGTTGTTGAATGTAACTGCGTGTTGCGGACAGCTTATGGTATCAAATGTATTGAATGAAGCTGAAGGGTGATATACAGTCACTAATCCTGATCTTGTAAATGAATTGCGACAACCGCTGCTGTCCAACACTGTTAATCTGATGTTGAAAGTACCTCCGGTGTTATATGTGTGACAAATATTTCTTGAAGTAGTGGTGTCAGAAGGACCATCGCCAAAACTCCAAATCCAATAAGCCAAACCATTTCTGCCATCTGTTATTGAACTGTCACTGAAGCAAACGCTTGCAGAAGAACAGATACTGGTGTTGGAAGTCTCTCTAAAGCTAGCTGTTGGACCATTAACGGTGATATAGTTGGGTAAATAAATAGTATCTCTGCAACTATTTACGTCTACTGTAAACAGAGTTACTGAATAAATTCCTGGGGCATTTAAAGTGATATTGAATGGGTTATTTTGTGCTGGTGAGAGGAAAAGTGTGCCTAGTGCTGGAAGAGGTCCATTTGTTCCAATGTTCCACTTAATTAATGAATAAAGTGATGGACTTAGATTTAATGCTGTTAAAGTCAATGCATCACCTCTGCAAATCACTCTCGCACTGGCAGAAATAACCACATTCGGGATAACCACTTTTGTGGTCATTGTTTTTGTATAATTACAACCAGTTAGATTATTATGTACAGTCAAGGAAACGGTGTAAATACCAGAACTAACATAATCATGTATTGGATTCTGCGAATTAGAAGTAGGTGTTCCGTCCCCGAAATTCCACAGCCATGTATCTGCTCCTATAGAACTGTCGATAAACTCTCTTCTGGATCTGTTTGAGCAATTGGAACGTATTATAAATTTGGCAATCGGAGGATTGATGTATACATAGTTTTGAAGTACAAGTGTGTCTGAGCAACCGTTATTGTAAGCGATAAATTCAATATCGAAATAACCGGTATCAGTAAATACGTGTTGAGGATTTTGTGAGGTAGAAACTGCGCCATCTCCAAAATCCCAATGCCATTGTGTTAATGCACCAATTGGTGTAGATTGATCGGTGAATGCAACAGGAATCTGAGCACAAGTAATTCTTGGTGATGCAGTAAAAGCTGCATTAGGTCTTACTCCGGCTCTGATACCATTCACATAAGTTACAGTATCTGTACATCCTTCTGAAGTGGTAATTATTAATGTAATTGTATAAGCTCCTGAATCAAAAACATGTGTTGGGCTTTGAAGTGTTGAAATTGGAGTTCCGTCACCAAAATCCCATTGATAACTCACAATAGAGTCACCACCATATACGGTATGAACGAATGTCCACTCAAATGGAGCACATCCGCTTTGAGGGAGTTGGTTTATTGATACTACAGGTCTTATAATCACCACATAGTCGCTCATTGTTTTAGTGGAAGTACAGCCGTTTGCTGCTGTTACGGTTAAGGTAACAGTAAAGCTTCCTTGTGTGGTATAGGTATGAGTCGGATTTTGTAAATTAGATGTTGTTGGACCATCACCAAAATTCCAGGAATAACTCACAGCATTAGTGCTTGAATCTGAAAAATGTACTGTAAATGGAGCCATACAAGAAGATCTTGGAGATGTTGTTCCAAAATTAGCTACAGGTTGTTCTAAAACAGTAATGGTTCTAACCATTGAATCCATACAAACACCATAGTTATTGATCATTTTGATTTCATAAGTTCCAGGAGTTGTATAAATATGATTTGGATTAAAAACATTTGTATCTGGAGTTCCATCTCCAAATGACCAAATTGTATTTACAGGAGCTGGTGTGGTACTGTTGGTGATATTCACATTGGTATTCGCACAAACTGTTGTAGGTGCTGTAAACATCGTAAGGTTATTAGCAATATTGATTGAATTGGGTCTAACAATTGTATCAGAACATCCGCTTTGATTAAACACAATTAATTTTGGTGAAAAAACACCTGTAGTCATGTAAGTATGACTTGGATTTTCTAATGTTGATGTTGGGCCATCTCCAAAAATCCATAAGTAAGATAGTGTACCCGTTCCCGTTGACTGATTGGTGAAACTAACAGTTAATGGCGCACCGCAATTGGCAGTTGAACCTATCGTGAATGAGGCATTGGGTTTGGTTGTAATGTTTATTAAAGAATCTTTTGTCAATGAGGCGCTGCAACCAAAAGAGTTGGTTACAATTAAGGAAGGATTATAAATGCCTGTACTGTTGTAAATATGAGAAGGAGAATTAGATGTGCTAGTATCTCCATCACCAAAACTCCACTGCAAACTAGAAATAGTACCACTTCCTGCAGTACTTAAATTGGTAAACACCGCATTAAGCGGAGGGCATCCTGCGTTTGGTGTAGCAGAAAAATTTATGGTTGGTTTTGCATATACAGTAATGTATTGCGTCATTGTTATAGTGTTGCTACCATTGGCATTAGTAACCGTTAATGTAATTGTATACTGTCCTGGATTGAAAAAGCTCCAACTTGGATTTTGCCCGGTAACAGGCGTTGGGTTTGAATTGCCAAAATTCCAGCTCCATGAAGTTGGATTTCCAGTTGATAAATCAGTAAAATGTACAACTAATGGGGCGCATCCTGCAGTAGTGTTTGCAGTGAAGTTTGCTGTTGGTTGTGCGTAGCTGTTTATGCTTAAAATAATACATAGTACAGACACGAAACCGGCTTTCGCCAATTTTGATAGTAACATAGGGATGGACTTTAGTTTTTATGAATAAGTCGGGGATAAGCCGACCTAACATATAAACATAAAATCAGCTAAAAAATTGTGTAAACAGCAAAGTATTTTATAAACGTTCCATATAAAGTGAGGTAGAATCTGTACTTCCCCATGGCGCAAGCTTCATTATAGGCAAAGCTTTTTCAGTAAAACGCCAGTCTCTGTTTAAGAAAATCAATGGAGCCGGTATTGAGGGTTGGGTAATATTAATAACCAATTTGCCATAATCGGAATTGCTGCTCCAGGTTCCTGTATAAGTAGCTCCATTTATTTTGGCCGTCATTGGCCCATCATAATAGGTATTCTTAAACAACATAAAAGTATCACCAGCAAATTGTGAAGTAATATCACTGCCACGATCTTTGGCATAATTAACCTTAAAGGGCTTGCTTAATATATTTTGATCGAAATATTGCTCAAAAACATTTGCCACATATACTTCCTCCGTTTTTTTACATGAGGAGAAAACTACGATATGTAATATAGTCATAGCTATGATTAATCTTGATTTTGATAAAACTGATGTCATCTTATGATTGATTTTATCTATAAATATCGTAAAATTTTCCTTTTGCATAGTCAATAAAATATCCGGGGTTCAACATTTCCCCTGTTGCCTTTTTACATAAACCCGAAGCATCGAAATATCTCCCGTATGTGTAAATATTTTTTTGTAGCCAATTGAAAACGGGTAGAGTACTTCCATTTAATATAGCGGAATCTATATCTGGAATCGATTTTTTTATGGTCGACCAAAGCTGAGCTGCATATAAACTACCTATGCTATATGTTGCAAAATAGCCAAAACTCCCATGGCTCCAATGTACATCTTGCAAACAACCTCGGTTGTCATCTGGTACATTGATTCCAAGTTTTTGTTTGTACAACTCATTCCACACTGCAGGTATATCTTTTGCAACAAGACTTCCCTCAATCAGCATCTTTTCAATTTCATACCTAATCATCACATGGAAATGATAAGTAAGCTCATCGGCTTCAGTTCTAATTAACGAAGGAATTACTTTATTAGTGCCACAATAAAATTGTTCTAGTGAAATGGCATTCAATTGTTCCGGAAAATATTCTTGCAATTTAGGATAATGATATTGCCAAAAAGATTTACTTCTTCCAATACAATTTTCCCAAAGTCGGCTTTGGCTTTCATGAATACTCAAGCTACAATATTCTCCCAATGGTAATCCGTATTGTTCATCGGGCAAACCTTGCTCATATAGCGCATGTCCGCCTTCATGTATGCAACTCCAAACCATATTAGCCAAATCCTTTTCATCGATTCTGGTTGTAACCCTTACATCTTTACTGCTGAAGTTGGTTGTGAAGGGATGTTCGCTGATATCTTGTCTGCCGGCTTCAAAATCAAAATTCATGGCTTTTAATAGGGACAATCCCAAATCCCATTGTTTTGTTTTGTCGAAATGACTAAAAAGAAAACTATTATCTGGTTGTGAGAAATTGTTGATAGTGTTCAAAATTTCAGTTATTGCCGGACTAAGCTCAGCAAATAAACGATCTGTTTCTTTTACAGTAAGACCTCTGTCGTACTCATTCATCAATGCGTCGTAAGGATGGGCTTCATAACCCAGCAAGTCGGCTTCCTGTTTTTTAATGTCAACGACATCTTGCAAAGGGTTTTCAAAAATTTTAAAATCATTTTGTTTTCTTGCGGCAATCCAGGCATGAAAGCTTTTGTTGATGACCTCTGAACTTTTTCTTACAAATGAGGAAGGCAGCTTTTTACTTTTATTGAAATCATAGGCACTCAATTCCACATTTCTCCGTTGTTGGTCCGACAAATCTATTTTTGAAATGAGTTCAGTAATCAAATTTTCAGTCGAGGTATCTGTAAACATTTGATGCGCGATTTCAGTCAAGGTGGCCAACTGGCGTCCTCTTGCATCATTTCCTTTTACAGGAAGATAAGTTTCCTGGTCCCATTGCAATACAGCACTCGAATATTTTACATCTGCAATTTGTTGTAATTTGATTTTGTAGCTTTCGTATAATTGTTGGGTGGTAGACATATCTTATTTTTGTTTATCACGCAATTTAATTGAGGCATTACGACTAAAAAAATATCATATTGATTATGACCATTTCATTTATTACATCTTTGCTTGAAAAAATAGCGCCACTATCATTACAAGAGGATTATGATAATGCAGGTTTGATTACAGGAAATAAAAATTGGGAATGTAAAGGAGCATTGGTTTGCTTGGATGTTACAGAAGAAATTTTAGAAGAAGCGATTCAACAAAATTGTAATCTTATCATTGCTCATCATCCAATCGTTTTCAAAGGGATTAAAAAATTCAGTGGAAATAGTTATGTGGAAAGAGCGGTGATCAAAGCCATAAAAAACGACATTGCTATTTATGCTTGTCATACCAATTTGGACAATATTATTTCTGGAGTAAATGGCAGAATCGCAGATCAATTAGGATTGATTAATCGTACAATTCTTCAACCCAAAAATGGATTTCTTGAAAAATTACAACTTTTTTCACCAGCATCTCATTCAGAACTTATAGAAAAAGCTTTGTTTGAAGCCGGTGCCGGACAAATTGGAAATTACAGTGAATGTAGTTTTGTTTCTGAAGGAATTGGAAGTTTCAAGCCAGGAGATGGTGCCAATCCATTTTTAGGAGAATTAGGTGTCAGACATAAAGAAAATGAACTAAAAATTGAAGTCATTTATCCAAAATGGAGACGTAATCAAGTGCTCTCAGCTATGAAATCTGCCCATCCTTATGAGGAAGTGTCTTATGAAATCAGCTCGTTATTAAATGTTTATCAGGAAGTTGGCTCGGGTATATTGGGAGAATTGCCAAATGATATGGATGCTACAGCTTTTTTAAAATTGCTCAGTGAAGCTTTTGGACAAAAAATAATAAAACACACAAGTTTTACCCGAAAGCCATTAAAAAAAGTGGCCATTTGCGGTGGGGCGGGAAGCTTTTTAACTCAAGCGGCAATTTCGGCCGGAGCAGATATTTATGTTACCTCTGATGTGAAATATCATGAGTTTTTTGATGCCGATGGAAAGATCATTTTGGCAGATATTGGCCATTTCGAAAGTGAACAATACACAATTGACCTGATTTATGATATTTTAAGGCAAAATTTCCCTACCTTTGCCGTCCTTAAAACTAAGGTCAATTCCAATCCTGTTCATTATTTTGTAAATGAATAATAACATGATAAAAAAGCAAAGATTGGATGTTGCATTCTTAAGAAAAAACAAATCATAATATGGCTGCAGTTAAAGAATTCTCAGTAGAAGAAAAATTGTCTTCACTAGTTCGCTTACAAAAAATTGACAGTAAGCTGGATGAGATTCAAATTCTAAAAGGCGAATTGCCGATTGAAGTAAAAGATCTTGAAGATGAAATTGAAGGACTTCATGCACGTCAAACACGCATTGAAGAAGAAATCAATGGCATTCAAGAATTTATCGAACAGAAAAAAGAAGGTATCAAACAAGCATTGGCTTTGATTACCAAATATGAAAAACAAAGCGAGAATGTAAAAAACAATCGCGAGTTTGAAGCTATCAATAAAGAAATTGAAATGCAACAACTTGAAGAAAAGCTTTGCGAAAAACACATCAAAGATGCAACTGAAGAAATTTCAGATAAAGCACGTCAATTAGATTTGGCTAAGAAAGCGGTTGCTACAAAAGAAACCAATCTTGCCGGCAAAAAAGGTGAGTTGGAAAAAATCATTAGCGAAACTGAAAAAGAAGAAACACATTACAACAAAGCTGCTGCTGAAGCAAGAAGTCATGCTGATGCTCGTTTGCTAGCTAGTTATGATCGCATTCGTAATAACTATCACAATGGCTTGGCTGTTGTACCTGTTGAAAGAGACAGTTGCGGTGGTTGCTTCCACGCTATTCCTCCTCAAAAGCAAAGTGAAATCAAATTGCGCAAGAAAATCATGGTTTGCGAAAACTGTGGTAGAATTCTAGCTGATGCTGATTTGAGTGATGCAGTAGAAGTGAAATAAAAATTCTGGTTTTACAATATTTACAAAGCTATCTTTTAAGGTAGCTTTTTTTATTTTCACCCATCTTATCTATCTTATCCAGCCTATCCAGCTTATCTAGCCTATCCAGCTTATCCATACTTTCCAGTAGTAAAACCCAAGGAGAAAAATACTTCAATTGAAACAGAAATTTCTCGCATTTCACCAAATAGTTTTCTGTAAATTGCCTTCCTAAAATGATTTCAAAACTTCACATACAGAACTACGCCATCATCAACGAACTGGAGATTCAATTTGAATCCGGTTTGAATATTATCACAGGTGAAACAGGAGCGGGTAAAAGTATTTTGATGGGCGCTTTAAATCTCATTTTAGGACAAAGAGCTGATAGCACCGTGCTGCAGGATACCCAAAAAAAATGTGTGATAGAAGGCTCTTTCAAATTGAAGGAAAGTGAATTGTTGAAATTATTTTTTACAGATAATGATCTTGATTACGAAAATGAGATTGTAATTAGAAGAGAAATAAATGCCAATGGAAAATCACGAAGTTTTATCAATGATACGCCAGTAAATCTTTCACAAGTAAAACAACTTGGAATTCATTTGGTGGATTTGCATCAGCAATTTGATACATTGGAAATTAACTCTGAAAATTTTCAAAGAGAGGTATTAGATGCACTTGCAGAAAATAAATCACATCTTTTAAAGCTCAAGCAACAATTTGAAAATTATACAACAGTTAAGCATCAGCTGCATGAATTGAAAGCAGCTCAAGAAACTGCGAATAAAGAATTGGATTACAATAAATTCCTTTTCTCAGAACTTGAAGAATTGGCACTTAAAGAAAATGAGTTGGAATTGATTGATGCCGAGTTGAAATTATTAAACAACGCCGAAAGTATTAAAATGCAATTGTCTGCTGTGTATGGTGTTTTAACCCAAACAGATCAGCCAATTGTTAATCAGCTTAAATCACTCAACAATAAACTAAAAACGTTGAATGATTTTCATCCTGAAATTTCTCTTTTATCACAAAGGTTAAATAGTTCATTAATTGAAATACAAGATATTGCTGATGAGCTTGAACGTATAGAAGGCAATGTGAAATATGATGGAGAACGAATTGCTGTTATTAATGACAGGCTTTCTGCAGGATATAAGTTATTGAAGAAACATGGTTTAACCACAACTGAACAATTACTTCAGTTGTTGCAAGATTTACAGAAGAAATTGGATGGTTACGCTGATATATCTTCATCAATTGTGAAGCTGGAAATTCAAGAAAAAGAAATTTATGATGATTGTATAAAAACAGCTTCGTTAATTTCTAAAAACAGAGCAAAGCAAATTGATGCGTTTACAAAAAATGTAAACCAATTACTCGCACAAGTGGGTATGCCCAATGCAAGAATAAAAGTGCAATTAACACCATCTGCTTTGAATGTTTATGGAACCGACACCATCGACTTTTTATTTGACGCCAATAAGAACAACAAATTTGAGCCATTAGGTAAAGTAGCCAGTGGCGGCGAATTAAGTCGTTTGATGCTCAGTATAAAATCGCTTGTGGCGAAAAAGTTGTCATTGCCAACTTTGATATTTGATGAAATAGATACCGGTATCAGTGGTGAAGCAGCCAAGCAAGTAGGTATCATCATGAAAGAATTATCACAAGCCCATCAGTTGATTGCCATTACGCATCAGGCACAAATTGCAGCAAGAGCTACTACTCATTATTTTGTATACAAAGAAATTGTCGGCGATAAAATTGCAACAGGAGTAAGAGTGCTTAATCAAGATGAAAGAATTACTGCTATCGCCAAAATGTTAAGCGGCGAAAAACCAACTGCCGCTGCTTTAGAGAATGCTAAGGAGATGATGTTGAATTAGGCCCCCTCAATCCCCCAAAGGGGGAATTTTTGAAGAATCTAACGAGCTTTCCAAACCTACTGAACCAACATGTCCTCATAATCTCTATTTTATTTTCTGTTTGCTGAATATCATTTAATTTTGTTTCACAATTTTTACCAAAGAAAAATTACATTATGGCTAACAATTTATTGAAAGGAAAAAAAGGTATCATATTTGGAGCGCTTGATGAAAAATCAATTGCTTGGATTACGGCAATTAAATGTCATGAAGAAGGAGCTCAAATTGTATTGACCAATGCACCTGTTGCGATGCGCATGGGTGAAATCAATAAATTGGCTGAAAAGATTAATGCTCCGGTAATCGCTTGCGATGTAAGCAATGGTGATGATGTTGAAAATTTGATTACCAAATCAATGGAGCATTTTGGTGGAGGTTTTGATTTTATTTTACATTCAATTGGAATGAGTATAAATGTTCGTAAAGGCAAACATTATACAGAGATTGATTACGCACATAATTTAAAAACATTTGAAATTTCTTCGATGAGCTTGCATCGTGTGTTGGCTTGTTGCATGAAGAAAGATGCTATCAATGATTGGGGTAGTGTAATTGCATTGTCTTATATCGCTGCGCAACGTGTGTTTCCTGATTATAATGAAATGGCTGATGCTAAATCCTTACTGGAAAGTGTAGCACGTAGTTTTGGTTATCACTATGGTGTTAAAAAACATGTTCGTGTAAATACTATTTCTCAATCTCCAACAAAAACAACGGCTGGTAGCGGCGTGAAAGGATTTGATGGCTTTATTAACTACGCAGAAAAAATGAGTCCGTTAGGAAATGCTACTGCAGAAGATTGTGCTAACTATTGTGTGGTCATGTTCAGTGATATGACAAGAATGGTGACTATGCAAAATCTTTTCCATGATGGAGGATTTTCATTTACAGGTGTTACGAATGCTGTTATTGAACAGATGGAAAAATAGTATGTCCAATAAAGTATCTGAATTACTTAAAAAAGAAAAACGTCTCATTACGAGACGTTTTTTATTTAATTGCTTTACTTGATTAATTAGGATGAAATTAATATTCATCTTCATTAAAGAAGAAATCATCCTGACTTGGATAATCAGGCCAAATGTCTTCAAGACCTTCATAAATTTCTCCTTCGTCTTCCAGTTCCTGTAAGTTTTCAATTACTTCGATTGGAGCACCACTACGAATGCTGTAATCAATCAATTCGTCTTTGGTAGCAGGCCAAGGAGCATCTTCCAAATGTGAGGCTAATTCAAGTGTCCAGAACATCGTATTAAGGGTTTATTTTCTGCAAATGTAATTTTTACTGCGATATTACCAAAAGTGTTTTTAGTCATGTTTGATGAAAAAATAATTTATTAACATTTTGAGGGCAAAAATCCTATTTTTATTCTATGTTAAAGGCAACACAGATTATTAAGAATTACAACGAACTCCAAGTTTTGAAAGGAGTGGATATTGAAATCAATAAAGGAGAAATTGTAAGTATCATTGGTGCATCTGGCGCCGGGAAAAGTACACTGCTACACATTTTGGGCACTTTAGACAATGCAGATTCTGGAGAAATTATGTTGAATGGTGAAAGGACTGATAAGCTTTCTGGAAAAAGTTTGGCATCATTCAGGAACAAAAATATTGGCTTTATTTTTCAATTTCATCACTTACTTCCAGAATTTACGGCTGTGGAAAATGTTTGTATTCCCGGATGGATTGGGGGGAAAAATAAATCTGCTACAGAGAAAAGAGCCAAAGAATTATTGGAAAAACTCGGACTCAGTCATAGATTAAATAACAAATCCAGTCAATTATCAGGAGGAGAGCAACAAAGAGTGGCCGTTGCCAGAGCATTAATCAACAATCCGGCCATCATCATGGCAGACGAACCAACGGGTAACCTCGATTCTGCAAATGCCAATGAACTTCACCAATTGTTTATCAATCTTCGTATTGAATTTCAGCAAACTTTTTTAATTGTAACACATAACGAAGAACTCGCCAGAATGAGTGATAGAATTTTGCAGATGAAAGATGGGAGGATGGTTTGATTTCGGTAATATAAATGTTCCATAGGAACATCTTGTCTTTAGCCCGAAATGATGATTATTTTGATTCGTTCCGTAGGAACGTTTGGTGAAAATTAGCCACGAATTCACGAATTTTTTTTGGAAAATTTTACAGATAACAATTGTGTAGGCTTCTGAGCAATGTCTCCTAAAAGGGACGTTGCGTAGTTAAACTGAAAATAAGTAATTCAAAATAATAATTAAGGAAGAGGGAATCTTAGTGCTTCATTATTCCACCAGCAAAGCCCCAATTCTTTCAGCCACTTTATCCGCATTAGGTAACATCGCTTGTTCCAAAATCATATTCATTGGAACTGCAGGTAAATTTAATGCGCCGATTACTTCTACAGGAGCATCAAGAAAACGGAAACAATGTTTAGAAATTCTTCCTGCCAATGCTTCTGAGAATGAATTGTTTTGTTGTTCTTCTGTTACGATTAAGCATTTACCATGTTGTTGTACCGCTTCAAAAATCATTTTTTCATCAAGAGGATATAATGTTCTTAAATCAATGATTTCGACTTTTCCGGTGAAGTTTTTTGCAGCTGCTTTTGACCAGTAAACGCCCATTCCATATGTAATCACAACACAGCTTTCGCCATTGTCAATATTTTCTTGATTGGCTTCAAGTACTTTATTGGCTTTGCCTAACGGTATAATATAATCGCTGTCTGGCTCTGTATTTTTCGCTTCTTCTGTTCCAGGAACTTTACTCCAATACAATCCTTTATGTTCAAGCATGACAACCGGATTTGGATCCATGAATGCTGCTTTCATCAAACCTTTCATATCTGCAGCATTGGACGGATACACAACTTTTATGCCTTTAATGGTGAGTAAAGTACTTTCAACACTGCCGCTATGATAAGGCCCGCCTCCACCATAAGCACCAATAGGTACTCTGATTAAAGTTTGAACAGGAAATTTGCCACAACTCAAATAACAACTCTTTGAAATTTCAGTTACAAGTTGATTCAATCCAGGATAGATATAGTCAGCAAACTGCACTTCCACAATAGGCTTGGCGCCAACAGCACTCATTCCAACTGTAGAGCCAATAATATAGGCTTCTTGTATGGCAGTGTTGAATACACGATGATCACCAAATTGTTCTGCAAGTGTAGCTGCTTCTCTGAAAACGCCGCCCAATCTGCGTCCTACGTCTTGGCCATATAAAATGGCTTCAGGATAGGCTTCCATGATTTCTCTGATGGCGAAAAGAGCAGCGTCAACCATCAGTATTTTTTCTTTATTCTCAGGGTTTCGATTGCCTTTTTCTTCTTTTATTGGCGTTTCAACAAAAACGAATTTCTCAACAGAAGTAGCTTCAGGTTCTGGAGCGGCAACTGCTTTATTAAAATCTGATATTACCTCATCAAGCGTATTTTTTTCTATGGCTTCCAATTCTTTTGCTGAGACTCCTTTATCGAGTAAAAGACTTTTCAATTTTGGAGTTGGGTCATTTTTATAAGACGAAGAAAGCTCATCTTCTTTTCTGTAAAATTCTTTTCTTACGCCGCTGGTGTGATGTCCGAGCAAAGGAACTTTTGCATGAACTAGCCATGGTTTTCTGTTTGTTCTAACATCGTCAACCACATTTTTCATCGTATTGTAACAAGTTTCGAAATCAGTGCCATCAATGCTAATACTACTTATGCCTTTGAAGCCTTGAATAAATTCGTATGCATTATTGGTTCTAGCTTCTGCTGATGTAACACTGATGCCCCAATCATTATCTTGAACCAAATAAATAATGGGTAGTTGATGTAAAGCAGCAAATTGAAATGCTTCGCTGACTTCACCTTCTGTTACAGATGCATCGCCTAAAGAACAAATCACTACAGGTGATTCTCTTTCAATAGAAGAATGTTTTATTTTTTCAAAGTACTGAATACCTTGTGCAATCCCTGTAGTAGGAATAGCCTGCATTCCTGTAGCACTACTTTGATGAATAATGGTAGGCTTGTCTGTACCTCTATAATTAGGATGATTGTAATATTCTCTTCCGCCTGTAAAAATATCTTCACCTTTTGCCAGTAATTGCAGCATTAACTGATATGGCTTAAATCCAAGGCCTAACATTATACTTTCATCTCTGTAATAAGGACTTACATAGTCGCAAGGCTTTAATTGAAATGCTGTTGCCAATTGAATGGCTTCGTGACCTCTTGAAGTGCTGTGAACATATTTGCAGACTTGTCTGTTGGCTTCATAAGTATCAGCCATTGCTTTTGCTTTACACATGTGCGTATAAGCTTCGATTAAAATTTTTTCTGAAACAGACATGATATATGTTTAACTCCCTTCCCTAGACTGGGCATTAATGCCCAGTCTAGGGAAGGGAGGAATGGTTCCATTTTGATTATTTCATTTTAAATGATTCCAAAAATTTCGTGGTGAAATTTCCTTTTCTGAAATCTTCATTTTGCATCAATTGCAAATGGAAGGGGATAGTTGTTTTCACGCCTTCAATTACATATTCGCTTAATGCTCTGTGCATGGTATCAATTGCTTCTTCGCGTGTTTGTGCTACAGCGATTAATTTTCCAATCATACTATCGTAGTAAGGAGGAATAACATATCCTGCATAAACGTGACTATCTACACGAACACCATGACCACCTGGAGAATGCAATACGGTTATTTTTCCGGGACTAGGTCTGAAATCATTATATGGATCTTCTGCATTTATACGACATTCAATCGCATGCATTTGAGGATAATAAGACTTTCCTGATATTTTTTCTCCAGCAGCTATTTTAATTTGTTCTTTGATCAAATCAAAGTTGATAACTTCTTCTGTTACGCAATGTTCTACTTGGATACGCGTGTTCATTTCCATGAAATAAAAATTACGGTGCTTATCTACAAGAAATTCAATTGTACCAACGCTTTCATAATTAATAGCTTTGGCAGCTTTGATGGCAGCATCACCCATTCTCTGTCTTAATTCATCAGTCATGAAAGGAGAGGGAGATTCTTCTACCAATTTCTGATGACGACGTTGAATTGAGCAATCTCTTTCACTTAAATGACAAACATTTCCGTATTGGTCGCCTGCAACTTGTATTTCAATATGTCTTGGCTCTTCTACAAATTTTTCCATGTAGATACCATCATTCTTAAACGATGCAGCGGCTTCAGCTTTTGCAGTTTCAAATGCTTTTTCAATATCAGCTTCAGCCCAAACTACACGCATTCCTTTACCACCACCACCGGCAGTTGCTTTTAAGATAACTGGATAACCAATCTCTTTTGCAGATTTTATAGCATGGGCAACACTTTCCAATAAACCTTCTACACCGGGAACAACAGGAACGCCTGCTTTAATCATCGTTTCTTTTGCTGTCACTTTATCACCCATGGAATTGATCATCTCTGGTGTTGGTCCGATGAATTTGATGCCATGTTTGCCACATATTTCAGCAAATTTGCTATTTTCAGCCAAAAAGCCATAACCAGGGTGAATAGCATCGGCATTGGTAATTTCTGCTGCAGACATGATATGAGCAATATTCAAATAGCTATCTGCACTTGCTGGTTTTCCAATACAAACGGCTTCATCAGCAAATTTTACATGCAAACTGTCTTTATCGGCAGTTGAATAAACGGCTACAGTTCTGATACCCATTTCTCTACAAGTTCTTATCACACGCAAAGCAATTTCTCCTCTGTTGGCGATTAATATTTTTTTAAACATAACGGTTAAAATGTAAAAAGTAAAAATTCAAAAATCAAAATGTAAATAGATGAAGGGCTTTATTTATAACCTTCAACTTTAAAAATTGAAATTTATTTTATTATGCAGGGTCAACCAAGAATAGAGGCTGATCGTATTCTACAGGACTGGCATCATCAACCAAAACCTTTACAATTTTGCCTTTTACATCACTTTCAATTTCATTGAAAAGTTTCATGGCTTCAATAATACATACGGTTTTACCTGGATTAACATCATCACCCACACTCGCAAAAACAGGTTTGCCAGGTCCGGCTTGACGATAAAAAGTACCAATCATCGGACTTTTAATAGTTACATAATTATCAGCTTTGGGTTCCGCTTTAGCAGGAGGAGGCGTACTTGCTGCAGGAGCTGCTGTTGGAGCAGGTGCAGCAGTTTGAGGAAATGTTTGAGTTGTAGTAGCTACAATATTTTGAACGGGGTCTTTCTTTTGTTTGATGGTGATTTTTCTTCCATCTTCTTCGATGGTTATTTCGCCAATTGATGTTTTGTTGATAAGCTTTACCAGCTCCTGGATTTGTTTAATGTCCATGATATTTAAATGAATGATTAAATAATTATTAATTCGGAGCGCTAAGATAGGAAATCATAACTGATTAGCTACAATAAAAAATATCAGTTTTCCCCAAAAACAACACAAAAATGCCCAAAAATGCTCAAAATTGACTTGAAATGGATTAAAATCGACCTTTTTTGCATAAAAAAGAAAAGGGCCAAAATATTATTTCGGCCCTTTAAAATATATTTTTTTGTACTTATTCTTTTACTCTTTCTACGTATTCACCTGTTTTTGTATTCACTCTGATTAATTCACCTTCATTCACAAATAAAGGTACGTTAACAGTAGCTCCGGTTTCTACAGTTGCAGGTTTCAAAGTTCTCGTTGCAGTATCACCTTTCATACCAGGTTCGCTGTAAGTAACTAATAATACAATTTTATCAGGAAGTTCAACGCCCATAGGCTGGTCTGTTTCGCCATTGATTAAAACGGAAACTTCTTGTCCATCTTTTAAAAACCCTGGTGCGTCAATCATAGATTCTGCTACGGTTATTTGCTCAAAAGTTTCATTGTCCATAAAGCTATAACCTGTATCATCTTTATACAAGTATTGGTAAGTTTTCTTTTCAACTCTAACAGGGAAAATGGTTTCACCACTGTTCCAGGTTACTTCAATGGTGCGGGCATTGTCTACACCTTTTAATTTAGCCCATACTTTCGCAGCTGCACGTGCTGTTTTGTTTTGACCGAATTCGATTACTGTATAAAGGCTGTTATCAATTTTTAATATCAACCCTGAACGCATATCTGCTGTTGTTGCCATAAAATAAATGTTAAATTATTTTTGATTTGGTTGCAAAAATAGTGATACTCTGCTTAAAATAGAAATAGATTTAGTTTTAATGCAAATGAAGCCTTGACTTTTTTTAAAAAAACTGTAGTTTTACGACAAAAAAATAGCATGTTGAAAAATTTTATCCTTGTTTTAAGCTTTTGTTTTATAAGTTTTTACAATAACGCCAACGCTCAAAGCGAGTCGCAACCACCTTACAAGAAGACGCTGACCATTCCAAATTTTACAGTCGCTAAAATTACAGATAGCTCAAAATTTACCAATCTTGATTTTGAAAAAGGTAAAAAGACCATAATTATTTTCTTTGGTCCTGAATGTGGTCATTGTACTTTTTTTACAAAGAAGATGATTGATAGTATTGACTTGTTTAAAAACACCCAGATTTTGATGGTCTCATCTTTTGATTTTGTCAAAATCAGAAAGTTTTATGATGAGAATAAATTGGCTGATGTTCCTTTTATTACTTGTGGCAAAGATGATAATTATTTTTTCATATCTCATTATGGTATTAGGTCTTTCCCATCTGCATATGTATATAACACTAAAGGTAAGTTTGTGAAAAGTTTTGAAGGTGAAATCAACATAAAAGAACTTTCGGAAGCCAAATAATCTTTTAAATAAATCAATTTTTGATTCAACAAAGCAGTTGATTCCATTTAACTTTGCGGCCAAATAATTTAATCAATCTAATAAATACATTTTATGAAAGTAACTGTAGTTGGTGCAGGAGCAGTTGGTGCTACTTGCGCAGACAACATCGCCAGAAAACAATTGTGCGATGAATTGGTAATTCTTGATATCAAAGAAGGTGTTGCAGAAGGTAAAGCAATGGACTTAATGCAGACTGCTCAAATCGAAGGTTTTGATACAAAGATTACAGGTTCTACCAATGATTATACAAAAACTGCAGGAAGCACAGTTGCCGTAATTACTTCAGGGATTCCTCGTAAGCCCGGAATGACACGCGAAGAATTAATTGGTATCAACGCAGGTATTGTAAAAACTGTTACTGAAAATTTATTGAAACATTCTCCTGATGTGATAATTGTTGTCATCAGCAATCCTATGGATACCATGACTTATTTGGCTTTGAAATCAAGTGGACTTCCCAAAAACAGAATCATTGGAATGGGCGGTATGTTAGATAGCGCGCGTTTCCGTTATTTTTTAAGTCAAGCGATGCATTGCTCACCAAATGATTTACAAGCAACCGTTGTTGGGGGACATGGAGATACAACAATGATTCCATTAACTCGATTGGCTACCTATTGTGGAACACCGGTATCTAACTATTTAGATGCAGAAACTTTAAAGAAAGTGGCTGCTGATACAATGGTTGGAGGCGCTACACTTACAGGTTTATTAGGTACTTCAGCTTGGTATGCTCCAGGTGCTGCAGGTGCTGCAGTTGTTGAAGCTATAGTTAGAGATGAAAAGAAAATGATGGCTTGTTGTGTTTCTCTTGAAGGAGAATATGGTATGAATGATATTTGTTTGGGTGTTCCAGTTATTGTAGGAAAAAATGGTTGGGAAAAAATTGTTGACTACAAATTGAACGAAGAAGAAATGGCAGCCATGAATAAAAGCGCAGATGCAGTTAGAAATATGAACAGCGTGCTAGCGACTTTAGGGTTATAAAAATTAAACTTCTATAAAATTAAAAAGCCGGACTTATGTTCGGCTTTTTAATTTTATTCTCCCACCGTTGAAACGGTGGGCTAAGTTGAAACGGTGGGCTAAGTTGAAACGGTGGGTTGTCCTAACTCACGCCTTCAATTCCCATTTCTTTATTGATTTTTAAAACTAGACCTTGCAGAACCTTCCCTGGTCCACATTCTGTGAAATGTGATGCCCCATCAGCAATCATGGATTGAACACATTGTGTCCATTTAACCGGTCCCGTTAGTTGTGCAATTAGATTTTCTTTAATAGTATTTGGGTCGCTTACTGCAGTAGCAACTACGTTTTGATATACAGGGCAAATAGGTGTATTGAATGGTGTGTCATGAATCGCTTTTGCTAATTCTTCTTTTGCAGAAGCCATCAATGGAGAATGGAATGCACCTCCAACAGGTAATACCAATGCCCTTTTTGCACCAGCAGCTTTCATTTGTTCGCAAGCAATTTCTATACCTTTAACAGAGCCACTGATAACCAATTGTCCAGGACAATTATAATTAGCAGCAACAACTACTTCTCCAGTTTCTGTAAATATATTATGACATATCTCCTCCACTTTTTGATCGTCTAAATTTAATACTGCAGCCATAGTTGAGGGTTGTAATTCACAGGCTTGTTGCATGGCTTTGGCTCTGATAGCTACCAATTTCAAGGCGTCTTCAAATAGTAAAGTTTTGTTGGCTACTAAAGCAGAAAATTCTCCAAGTGAATGACCTGCTACCATATCAGGATGTGCATTTGGTAAAGTCATAAAAGCAGCAACAGAATGAATGAAAACAGCAGGTTGTGTAATGTTAGTTTGTTTCAACTCTTCGTCAGAACCAGTAAACATTACATCAGAAATTCTAAATCCAAGAATCTCATTTGCCTTTTCAAAAATGGCTTTTGCTGTTTCGTTGGTCTCGTATAAATTTTTTCCCATGCCACTGAATTGAGAACCTTGGCCTGGAAATACGTATGCTTTTTTCATGACTTTCATTTTTATGGATGCAAAGAAAATAAAAAATCCCGCAAAATGCAGGATTTGTAATTATTAGTTTCTAAAATCTACTAGTGTAATTTATTAGTAATGAGTTTTAAAAACTCGACTCTTGTTTCATTTTTTTCAAATTCACCATAGAAAGCTGAAGTCGTCGTTACGGAATTTTGTTTGGTTACACCTCTCATCATCATGCATAAATGTGAGGCTTCAATTACAACTGCAACACCTAATGGATTCAATGATTCTTTTATTGCATTTAAAATTTGTTCTGTTAATCTTTCCTGTACTTGTAATCTTTTACTGAAAACATCAACCACACGAGCAATTTTACTTAGTCCTGTGATATACCCATTAGGGATATAAGCCACATGCGCTTTTCCATAAAATGGCAACATATGATGCTCGCACATACTGTATAGTTCTATGTCTTTTACAATTACCATTTCGCTTACATTTTCATGAAACTTGGCTGATTCCAGAATAGCTTTGGCATCCATTTCATAACCTTGTGTAAGGAATTGCATAGCCTTTGCAATACGTTCTGGCGTTTTAAGTAAACCTTCTCTGTTAACGTCCTCACCAATTTGGGTGATGATATTTTTGTAGGCTTCAGAAAGTGAAGATGTTGTTTCTAAATCGTAATGTTCAATTTTTTTGTAAGCCATAAGCTTTGTTTAATGATTAATGTGGATATTCCACGAAATTTCTTTCTGTTTCATATAATCTCACCTGCAATTCCAGTTCAGGATTGATTTTATCTCTCAAGATGTTATATATCACAATGGCAATATTTTCGGCTGTCGGATTCAGGCTTTTAAATTCGACACAATCTTCATTTAGATTGCGATGGTCGAATTTTTCAATAACAAATTCCTGAATCAAATCACTCAACACCTTCATGTCCATTACATAGCCTGTTTGTAGATCCGGAATGCCAATTACTTTGACTATCAAATCATAATTATGACCATGATAATGAGGGTTATTGCATTTGCCAAATATAGCTTTGTTCGTTTCGTTATCCCATAAAGGATTATTGAGCCTATGAGCTGCATTAAAACTTTCTTTACGGAAAACTGCTACTTTTTGTTGCATGTGATTAATATAACAAGATGAGTTAAGATTTGTTCATTGAGAACATTACTAAAATTAAGGATTGTAATTTTTATTAAAGATGATTATTCCCCGAAATATTCAACGTATATTCTTGGGGTTTCATAAAGCTTTAATGAGTGAAGTTTAATTTCGGCAGGAAGCTGAGGTTGAAGTTGGTTCCATATACCAATAACAAGATTTTCAATAGAGCATAATTTGCCTTCCATGAAATCGACATCCAGATTTAGATTTTTATGATCAAGCTTTTCGATTACATATTCTTTGATGATAATACTCAGTTTTTTTACATCATAAACAAAACCTGTATCAGGATTGGGATGGCCAGCTAAGGTTACATGCAATTCAAAGTTATGTCCATGCCAGTTTTCATTGGCGCATTTACCAAATACAGCTTCATTCTCTTCCTTGGTCCAGTTAGGGTTAAAGAGTTTATGTGCTGCATTGAAATGTTCTATTCTGGTGATGTAAACCATTGAAAACTGCTGATTTTTTGCAAATGTAGATACTATTAGGTGAAATATAAAGTGTATACACGAAATTTGCACCATGTCAATATTAATTGCAGCTGCAACAAAAATGGAAATTCAGCCTTTTTGGGATTTGAATCCTGAAGCCGAATACCTGATTACAGGTGTTGGTGCTGCAGCAACAGTTTTTCAGTTGATGAACCGAATTGAAAACAATAAATACGATATTATATTACAAGTTGGTTTGGCAGGTACTTATACTAATGGATTGACATTAGGAGAATCTGTAATCGTAGAGAGAGATTGCTTTGCAGACCTTGCGGTGTGGGAAAATAAAAAAATCATCAATGTAAACGAGTTAGGCTTTACCAATCCCAACGACTTTCCTTTTGAAAACGGTTGGTTGGTGAATCATAATGCTTCTGTCAATTTAACTTATACAAAAAAAGTAAAAGGAGTAACCGTTAATTTACTTTCGGATGATTTGAATTACGTCAATGAAATGAAACACAAATACAATGCAGATGTTGAATCCATGGAAGGCGCTGCACTTCATTATGTTTGTATTCAGAAAAATATTCCTTTCTTACAAATCAGAGGCATCAGCAATCAAGTAGGAGAGCGGGATAAATCAAAATGGC
>CALCNY010000225.1 GCA_937897585.1 uncultured Chitinophagaceae bacterium
ATAAAATATCATTGAGCTTAGTGATAATCGGCTTGTGTATTCCCTCCCATTCTCTTCCTTTAATATTTGAAAGCATATTTCTACTTAAATCAGGTTGATGAACAATCTGATTGAATGATCTTTTTTCTAATGCAATCGCAACATGAGATGGTAAAAACGAAGCCAAAATATTATTGATTCCCCACTTAAGATTGATATCGTTTTTTCTGAATTTCCTGAGCTCTTCTGCTGAAGCCGTAAACCGATACCTGTTGACCATTTCCTGCAAATACCAATGTATATATTTTGGATACCCTGCAAAAACTTCATCAGCTCCTTGTCCGTCAATTAATACTTTAACACCATTTTCTTTTGCTGATTGAAAAACCCTGTATTGTGCATAAACACTTGAAGAGGTGAAAGGCTCTTCGTGATAATAAATTAATTTTTCAAAATCTTTTATTAAATCATCAGCTGTGGGTGTGATTTTTATATTCTCTGTTTCAAATGCAGCGGTAACCTCATTTATATATCTAGATTCATCTTTTTCAAAACCAGGAAACGTAGCAGAAAATGTTTTTACTTTCTTTTTTTGTTGATGGATATAATACAGAATTGTGGAACTGTCGAGGCCTCCACTTAAAGAACTACCAACAGGTACATCACTTCTCAATCTTCGGCTAACCGATACTGATAGTAGATAATCTATTTTCTCAATTGCTTCTTTTTCTGAAATTTTTATTTCTGCTTGTTTGTCAAGATGCCAGTATTTTTCAATTTTGAGATGACCTCGGTGTAAATAAAGATAATGAGCGGGCGGTAAAGAATAAATATCAGAATAGAACGTTTGCGATTTATCTGAAGAATGCTGAACGATACCAAGTGCCAGATAGTTGAGCAGCATTTTATTTTCAATTTTCTTAGCAATACCTGTTGACCAGATTGCCTTCATCTCACTGCCGAAAATAAATCGTTCATTTTCTTTGAAATAATAAAATGGTTTTTCTCCAAATCGGTCTCTGGCAGCAAATAAGATTTGTTCCACTTCATCCCAAATGGCAAAAGCAAACATGCCATCGAAATATTGCAAACATTTTTCTTTGTAAAAATCGTACGCAGCAAGTATCACTTCGGTATCACTGCTACTTTTAAAGTGATAACCTGCTTTTTGAAGCTCTTTTCTTAGTTCTGTATGGTTATAGATTTCGCCGTTATGAACTATACTGTAACGATCCAAATAATGCATTGGTTGAATGGCATTGGAACTTAAATCAATTATTGCCAATCTTCTGTGAGCCAATCCTGCAGTTTGTTTTGGACTTATCCAAAATCCTTCGCCATCTGGTCCACGATGGGCCAAACTATCAGCCATTCCTTTTAATTTTTGAATGTTGATATCAGTAGAATAAGGTGAAATGATTCCGGCTATGCCACACATTTTGTAAATATCCTATTAAAGAAAAGGATTTCCAAAAAATAGAGGGGATTAGATGGATAGGCTGGATAAGCTGGATAGGCTAGATAGGCTAGATAAGCTGGATACTAGATTATTTCACCACCGAAAATGAAAGGGACACTTTTGAATTCTCCCACAAGGCATTCATTACATAATTATTATGGAAGTTTGAAATTTTATCAAAGTAAATAGTAAATGACTCTACTGTATCAGCAATATTTTCAACAGGTACATCGGTTCTTAATACATCTTTCTTGGCATCGTAGGTAAATGCGCCCCAAGTATCTGTTTCTTTATTGAAAATGATGGTCCACTTTTTTTCTGTAGGAATGGCATATAATGTATATCTGCCTTTTTTAATTTTTTTACTGGCTATCAATACATCTTTAAAAAACTCAATTTCGGTTGCTTCATTGGCACCAAGCCTCCATACATTTCCATACTCAATTAACCCTCCAAAAATTTTTCTGTTATTAACTGCAGGTCGACTGTATACCACTCTTGCCACAAGAGGCTCAGCTGAATTACCTGAAGCCTTGTTGATGGTATATCCCGATGGACAATAACTCATGTCTAATGGAGATTTATCCAATGCCGGTAATTTATCCTGTGCAAACAAGGAAGTTTGAATGAAAAACGTACAGATAATAAGTATATAGGATTTCATTTTTTTATCGCAAAGATAAGGTAGTGGGAAAACTGAAAAAAGAAATAATACTGAGGGATTGGGGGTTAGTAATTGGACCTATAAAAAACTAAAAATTTCAAAAGCATTTATAACCTTTATTTACTCAACTTCTCTGCGGTAAAATTAATTCTCACTTTACTACCGAAATCTTTAGCTTCGCAAAAAAATTATAAAATGAAAAAACTTCTTTTATTATTAGTTATTATTAGTCAAGTAAGCTTTGCACAGGAACCTCAAATTGTATGGAATACTGCCAATACAAAACCTAATCTGGATATTACAACAAAATTTTACGGCAATCTTACCGATGGTATTTATTTATACAATAACATTCCACCTTCCGGCATGGAATTCAATCCAACTATTACTGTTGAATGTTTCAATGATAAACTGGATAGAAATTTTAAAAAGAATATCACAGTAGAACCTTTGGAAGATTTTGTGAATGTAGTTTACCTGAATAAAAAAGCATATCACTTCAAATCGCTGTTTTCTAAAGATGCAGGAAAGAACACATTGAGCGCAATTGGCATCAATCCTGATGGCTCTTTCGACAAACCAATTACCATTGGAAACATCAATGCAGAAAAATTAGCAAAACGCGGTCGCTTTGAAGTAGCTTCTTCTCCTGATGGAAAAAAACTGGTGATTCTTTCTCAACCCGAGTGGATCAAAGATGAAAATGAAAAAATAACGATTTCATTATACAATGAGAAGTTGGAGAAAATATATTCAACCGAACAAACTTACAGTTACCCATGGACGAGAGCTGTATATAACGAACCATTTGTAAACAATGATGGAACTGTTTTTATTTTAAAGAAAACAGACATGAAAGGAGAAGGAAATACTTATTCTGTTTTTTCATTTAATGGAAAATCCTTAAAGGAATTTAAAATTCAATTGGATGTTAATAAAAAAGCAGCGACTATGGTAAAAACTTTTTCTCCTGAAGGAAATTTGACCATTGCCGGTTATTATACAGAAGATGCTAAAGTTAAAATAGGAACCGGAACCGCCTATCATGGTTCATTCATCAACAGCTTTGACAAATCTGGTGAAACTACAAAAATCACAGCTGTTAATCCGTTCGAAAAAAGAAAAGACATTGCAGCCAAAAGCATCATTTTCAATGGTAATAATATAATCTTGATGAGTGAAGAAATTTTCGTGAATGCAAAATCTGCTGGAACAAGTCAGGATATGTTTGCCAAAGATTATTCTTACTACGCAAATAATATTTGGATTGATGGATTTGACGCATCAGGTAAATCAATTTATGGTACTTCAATAAAAAAAGACAATAGTTCAAATAATGATTTCGGCAGATGGAATTCTTATTTTGGCGAGCTGATGAAAGGTAAGATATATGTAATTTTCAACGACGAAAAATACAAATATGATGAAAAGAAAAAAGCAGTAATCTTCGGCGGTAGTCCTAAAATTGCTGTATATGCTACAGTTGATCCTAATACTGGTGTTGCAGCAAGCACTAAACCAATGGCATTTATTCCTGCTCTTTATGGAGAAAAAGAAACTCCTATGTTTTTACATCCTGATGTTTATTTGAAGCTAAATGACAATCAATGTATCATTAAAGCTGAGAATACAGATTTGTATAGATTTGGGATGATGAGTTTTTAGGCTGGATAGGTTGGATAAGCTAGATAAGATAGATAGGCTAGATAAGCTGGATAAGCTAGATACTAGATAAAACAAAATCAATATTACATAATCGATATAACATAATAAACTTCCCCCTTGGGGGATTGAGGGGGCCAGATATAACACAATAAACTTCCCCCTTGGGGGATTGAGGGGGCTTCTACCATGTCAAATCTATCCATCACCACCATACAAACCAATCTCCACTGGGAAGACAAAGTTGCCAATCTTACTATGCTTGAAAATAAAATCAAAAGCATAAAAGAGAAAAAGCATATCGTCATTCTTCCTGAAATGTTTAGTACAGGTTTTAGTATGAATGCCGCTACTTTGGCTGAGACAATGGATGGCCAAGGAGTTGAATGGATGAAACGTATTAGTAGAGAAAATAAAATTATTCTAACCGGAAGCTTAATCATAGAAGAAGACAACCATTTTTATAACCGTCTCATTTGGATGCAACCCGATGGAAATTTTGGTTACTATAACAAAAGACATTTGTTTGGCTTTGCCGGAGAAGACAAACATTACACCGCAGGAAATAAAAGACTGATTTGCTCAGTTAACGGATGGAAAATCAATTTACAAATTTGCTACGACCTCAGATTTCCTGTTTGGGCAAGACAACAACATACTGGTGATGAAAATTCAAATCCAGAATTTGACTTGCTCATTTATGTTGCCAACTGGCCCGAAAGACGCAGCCACGCCTGGAAAACTTTATTAACGGCAAGAGCCATAGAAAATCAATGTTTCGTTGTGGGTGTAAACAGAACCGGTAAAGATGTGAATGATATTAATCACAGCGGCGACTCTATGATTATCGATCCCATGGGTGAAATATTATACCATCAAAATGGAGAGGAAGATATTTTTACCCTCAGTCTGGAAATGGAAACGCTTTCTCAAATCAGAGCTAAACTTCCTTTTTTAAAAGACGCCGACGATTTCAACATTTTACCTTAAGACTAACGTTGTTTATTGGAATGCAAAATCATTTCTTTAACGACTTTCATTTTCATGTCATAACCTTTTTTCAAAGCCTCATAACTTGTTGAAATGTATATGTCAGGCCAAATACCTTTTCCTTTGTTTTGGTTTTCATGACGATATTGCACCACTCTGAATAATGGCATATTTACCCTGATGTGTGTATTGGGCAATTTTACTTCCGGAAACTGTTCCAGAAAACCTGCAAGCGATATGTTTATTTCTTCTGCCATGTTAAAAATCGCGAGTTGATGCCACAAAAGTCAAAAAAAACAATTAAACATTTTGAAT
>CALCNY010000226.1 GCA_937897585.1 uncultured Chitinophagaceae bacterium
TATCTCTTACAAAACTCTTATTGAAAAATTGAGAGAAGGCTGATCTTGAAAAAGCACCAGCAACTACAATAGCTGATTTTTTGTCGTCGACCCAGGTGCTGAAATACTTTTTGGAATCTATATCCAATTTGGAAACGGTTAGGTCAGCAAAATGTCTGCCCGCCAATTCTTCAATGTAAGATTCATTAGGAAGATTGACATCTCCTTCTATATTAGCGTATGTAAGCAATGTTGCATTGTTAGAAAATTCTGGAAGTAAATAAGCAAATTGTTTTATAGCAAAAACAGCAGATTCACTGCCATCATAGGCGAGAATATTAACATCAGGAAATTTATATTTTTCAGGAACTACAATCACACAACATTCAATATTATGAATGGCTTCTTTAAGATAATTATTAGGATCGCCAACACCCATGTTTTCATAAAAACGTTCACTGCCAATAATCATTAAATCTGCAAACCTTGATTCCTTCTTCAATTCAGGCAATGCCAAGTCATTAAAGTCTTTATGTGTTCGGTATTCAATGCCGCTATGTTGGCAAGCCGTTTCAAATTTTTGAATATTCTTTTCAATTAAATCCATTTCATTTTCTTCAATAGCAGGCACAAACATCGGAGCTCCTACTCCATCTGCATAACTCCAGATATTGGCGTAACTCGTTTGTGGCAAAAAAACGCCCGTTAATAAAATTGGATTGATTTCATTAAGTCGTTTAGCGAAATCAAAAGAAGATTCAGAATAATGTATCCCGTCAAATGCTAGAATTATTTTTCTCATAATTTTTAATTTATACAAACATATTTATCACCTTAATGAATGTAAATGATGATTATCAAAAAAAGCTGTGACAGACATCATCGAATATTGCTCATAAAACAAGAAGTTTTGATGAATATTATAAAAATGAATAGCTACCATAATGCCAGTTATTTTCTAAGAGAGGTTGGAGAAATTGCTAGATTCACACAAAAGTTTTTGAGCACTTGGTTCAAGCCAAGGTATGAGATCAAAGAGTTTTTCAAACAATGTTTTGTCATTGGATATAAATCATTACCCTTAATAGGACTTACTGGATTTATCATGGGATTGGTGCTTACGATGCAACTTAGGCCCAGCATGGTTGATTATGGTGTTGAGTCGGAAATACCAGTGATGGTTGGCATTGCGATTATCAGAGAAATCGGACCGGTAATTACTGCATTAATTTTTGCAGGAAAAATTGGTTCGAGTATTGGAGCAGAATTGGGCTCGATGAAAGTGACAGAACAAATTGATGCCATGGAAGTAAGCGGTACAAATCCATTTAAATATTTAGTCGTAAGCAGAGTGCTAGCTTCCACATTGATGCTGCCTGTTTTAACGATACTCAGTGATGTCATTTCATTATATGGCGCATACATTGGCGTAAACATCAAAGGAGAAACAAGTATGCAATTGTTTTGGATACAGGTTATAGATTCACTTTCCTTTAATGATGTGCTTCCTGCTTTTATTAAAACTTATTTCTTTGGATTTGCTGTTGGCATCATTGGATGCTACAAAGGATACAACAACAATAAAGGAACAGAAGGAGTTGGCAAAAGTGCAAATGCATCTGTAGTTATATCTTCTGTTTTGATTTTTATCATTGATTTACTTGCTGTTCAAATAACTGATTTGCTTGGGTATAATTAAGTAAATAATGTCGATAGAAAAAATAAATCAAATCGTACTTCAGGTCTCACATCTAAAAAAAAGATTTGGAGACAATATCGTATTAAATGATTTCAGTTTTGAGTTGCATAGAAATGAAAATATTGTGGTGCTTGGAAAATCTGGATCAGGAAAGTCTGTACTTATTAAATGTATCATTGGCTTAATGAAACCAGATGAAGGTTCTATACATATTTTAGGAAAAGAAATCAGCAATATGAATGCAGAAGAACTTGATAAAACACGTGCTAAAATTGGGTTTCTATTTCAAAGCAATGCCCTTTACGACTCAATGACAGTAAGAGAAAATCTTGAATTTCCATTGAGAAGAC
>CALCNY010000227.1 GCA_937897585.1 uncultured Chitinophagaceae bacterium
TTCAAATTGTAACACATTGCTTTTAGGCAATTCAATGGACCATGAAGTACCATCAACTAAATTCTTTCCAATTTTCAATTCATAATCCAGTAAGTTTTTAACAGGAATACCATCAATGGTTTTAGGCGGATTGCTTCTGTAACCTTCCATCATAGCCGCAATTTCAGCAGCACCATTCATCCCTTTTTTGGTGATGCTAAACAGATTCTCTTTATAAAAACCATACTGAACATATAAATCAAGAAGCTTATCGAACAAACTTCTTCCTTTGTTTTTTTCATAAGCCGCCATTTCGCAAATGATGGCCACCGCACTTACCGCATCCTTATCTCGAATATCGTTTCCAATCATCAATCCAAAACTTTCTTCACCGCCTACGATATAATTTTCTTTGCCTTCTTTTTCTTTAATCAATGAAGCGATCCATTTGAAACCAGTAAGTACATTGTAGCAATTTACATCATTGGCTTTGGCAATCACATCAATCATATCAGTGGTAACAATCGTTTTAATCACCATGTCATTGGGTTCTGCAATTCCTTTGGCTTTACGAGCTTCAATCATGTAGTTGAAAGCTAGTAAAGCAGTTTGGTTTCCATTCATCAAAATCCATTCGCCTTTGTTATTTTTTACACCAATTCCTACTCTATCGGCATCCGGATCAGTTCCGAGCAAAATATCTGCATCCAAAGATTTGGCTTGTTGCAAACCAATGCTCATCGTTTCAGTTTCTTCAGGATTGGGATAAATGACCGTTGGAAAATTTCCATCAGGTACTGATTGTTCTTTTACAATATGCACATTGGTAAAGCCATAAGCCTTTAATGCATCAGGGACGAGCATGATACCAGAACCATGTATAGGTGTGTAAACTATTTTCAAATCGTGTTGAGCCTTACAAACTTCTGGATATACGCTTAATCCCTTCACCATATTCAAATAAGCGGCATCAATTTCTTTACCAATTATGGTGATGTTATGTTCACCGCCACTCCATTTCACTTCATCGACAGAAGAAATTTTTTCTACTTCGATGATTACATTTTTATCATGAGGTGGAACCATTTGAGCACCATCATCCCAATAAGCTTTGTAACCGTTGTATTCTTTTGGATTGTGACTGGCCGTACAAACCACGCCACCTTTACAATGCAAATGACGAATGGTGAAACTCAATTCAGGTGTAGGACGCAGGCTTTCAAACAAAAAAACTTTAATGCCATTAGCCGCAAATACATTGGCAGTTATTTCTGCAAAATCGCGACTGTTGTTTCTGCAATCATGTGCAATGGCTACACGAATTTCTTCACTGAAACATTTTTTTAAATAGTTCGCATAACCTTGAGTAGCCATACCTACTGTATATTTATTCATTCTGTTGGTACCAATACCCATGATACCACGAAGTCCCCCCGTACCAAATTCGAGATTTCTATAAAAAGCATCTGCTAATTCATCAGTATTTTCTGATTGCATTTTGACAATCGCCGATTTGGTAGCTTCATCATAGTTTCCTTCGAGCCATTTATTTACTTTTTCCTGAATTGCAGTATCCATATTTGTTCTTTTTTGTAGTTCTCAAAAATAAATTATTCGGAACGGATAAACTAAGATTAGACCTATTTTTGTTAAAATAAATTCCAGCAAAAATTATTCTGTTGCATAATTAAGCAATGAAAAAAAGCAGCCTACATATTTTGTACATTTTCCTGATTACAATTTTTGTTTTTAATCATTGCAGTCTTCAAGCCCAAACAATAACTTTAAATGATAGTTTAATGGGGCTTGACACCAGACTACAAACAAAATTTTTCTCCGGTTATGTCTGGGAGTTTAAACCTAAATTATCTGTGAGGAATGCAGCTTTAATCAATGGGGGCATTTATGGTGGCAGTATGATTGGCCTTTATGCCGCCTGGTACCAGAAATATCCGCAGAGTCGTTTTCATACCTTCAATGACTGGGAGGAATGGCGACAGATGGATAAAATCGGACATGCTTACAGTGCGTATACTATGGGCCGTTATAGTCTCGGGTTATGGAATCAAACCAATTTATCAAGAAAGAAAAAAATATGGATTGGCGGATTATCTGGCGCTTTGTATCAAACAGTAATTGAAACACTTGATGGGTTCAGTTCTCAATGGGGTTGGAGCTGGGGAGACATGGGCGCAAACATTCTGGGCAGTAGCATGTTGATTGCACAAGAACTCGCATGGGATGAACAACGAATTCAATTTAAAACATCCTTCCATAAAATGAATTATGAAGATGCAGTATTGAATCAAAGAAGTGATGCCATTTTTGGAAAATCACTTGCAGAGCGATCACTTAAAGATTATAACGGACAAACCTACTGGCTCAGCGCAACAATAAAATCTTTTTTTCCTGATTCAAAAATACCTGACTGGCTGCAAGTATCCATTGGGACTGGTGTTAATGGATTGTTTGGCGCCAGAGAAAATATTGCAAGAAATACAAACGGATACATCACATTCGACAGAAGCAGCATTCCCAGAATCCGTGAATGGTATTTGGCTCCTGACATTGATCTTACCAAAATAAAAACAAAAAGAAAAGGAATTAAAACGGCATTATTTATCCTCAATGCTTTGAAATTTCCTGCACCAACCATAGAGTTGTCTAATTCGAAACTGAAGTTGCATTGGTTGTATTTTTAATGCGAGGCGTTTACAATAAACGCTTTGGTCACAACACCTGATTCCACTTCTACAATGATATTTTCTTGTTGAGTGGTTGCTACTGAAAGTCCAACATAATTAACCGCCACCGGAAATTTCTTATGCGTTCTTTCCACCAAAATAACCGTTTCAATTTGCGCAGGGTGAAATTCCAACAAAGGCTTCATGGCGTAAAGCATGGTACTGCCGCTATTGGCAACATCGTCAATTAATAAAACAGATTTATTATTAAAATCAACTGATTTACTTAATTCAATTTCACCAGGATTTCTTTTATCCATGGATAATTCAATGATCTCAATCTCACCTGAGAAATTTGATTTTAAGAATTCAGCAATTTTTGCTGCGATAAAAATGCCATTTTCTTTTATGCCAATGAGAATCAATGAAGATTTATCGTGATTGCGTTCGGCGATTTCCATAGCCATGCGGCGCATTTTCTTTTCGGCGGTATTTTTATCCAAAATCATAAACACTATTTTTTTCTGCAACGAAATTCCGAAAATATTTAATAGTAAACACAAATACTTTACCTTAGCCGATAATAAAATTTGTGACATGGCATATATACAACAGATTGAATTTTTAGTACTGTTAGTAATAGCAATTGCGCTTTTTTCAAAAAACATCGGACAAATCAGAAAAAACATATTTCTGGGCAAGGACGAAGACCTTTCAGACAATCCATCTGCCAGATGGAAAAATGTGTTGCTTTTGGCATTGGGACAAAAGAAAATGTTTCGCAATCCTTTTGTGGCTGTAATGCACCTGATTATTTACGCCGGATTCATCATTATCAATATTGAAGTACTGGAAATTGTACTCGACGGATTGTTAGGCACTCACCGAATTTTTGAGAAACCATTGGGTTCCTTTTATACATTCCTCATCAATTCATTCGAAATACTCGCGTTTCTGGTAATCATTGTTTGTGTGATTTTTTTGATGAGAAGAAACGTGATCAAACTAAAAAGATTCATCAGCAAAGATTTGAATGGTTGGCCAAGATCGGATGCGAATTTGATTTTAATTACAGAAATCATTTTGATGAGTTTGTTTATTGTAATGAACGCCGCTGATGGAAGTATCCGATTTCTTAATTATCATTCAACTGAGAATTTTATTATTTCGGGAACGCTATTTCCTTACTTTCATCACTTTTCTACTAGTCAGTTGGAACTTATTGAACGGACTTGCTGGTGGATTCACATTTTTGGCATTTTTGCATTCTTGAATTACTTGCCTTACAGTAAACATCTTCATATTTTACTGGCTTTCCCTAATGCGTATTACTCTCGTTTAAAGCCTATGGGCGAAATGCATAACATGGAGAATGTGCAAAATGAAGTGAAGTATATGATGCAACCCGAACTTGCTCCTACCGGCGATGCACAACCGATGAAATTTGGCGCTAAGGATGTAATGGATTTGAGCTGGAAGAATTTGCTGGATGCCTATAGTTGTACAGAATGTGGAAGATGTTCAACTGCTTGTCCGGCTAACCAAACCGGTAAAACATTGAGTCCCAGAAAAATCATGATGGACACCAGAGATCGATTGGAAGAAGTGGGGAGAAATATTAAAAAGAATGGTTCATTTGTAGATGATGGCAAACAATTAATCAACGATTATATCACAGTAGAAGAACTTCGAGCTTGTACTACCTGTAACGCTTGTGTGCAGGAATGTCCGGTAAGTATCAGTCCTTTGGATATCATCATGGAACTGCGTCGCAGTTTGATTATGGAAGACAGCAACGCCCCTCAAGAATGGAATGGCATGTTCAGTAATATTGAAAATAATTTCGCGCCTTGGAAGTTGAGTCCGGATGACCGTGATGCTTGGACAGCTTAAGCAGGCTTGGAAAGTTCAAAAGTTCAATAAGTTCAAAAGGTTTAATTCGCTTCGATGGTTTAATGGTTTAAGGTTTTACTGATTGAGAAAATCGACCATTAATCAAATTAATTCTCTGAATATAGTCTAATAAAATCTTTGTGAACCTTGGTGCCTTCGAGCCTCCTATGTTTGTTTTTTAATTAAAATCAGTTCTTTGAGATTTAATTTTACAACC
>CALCNY010000228.1 GCA_937897585.1 uncultured Chitinophagaceae bacterium
CAATGCAAGTCTGATGAAATGAAACTTGTTTACATAAATCGAAATCTTTACAGTGAAATTAATCAACACAATTTCGCATCATATATTTCAGCTGAATTCAATTATAAAATTGATGATGGCTATTTTATTCCGGAAGGCGGCTTCCATCCATTAGGTGCAAATGGCTCTTCATTAATCATGGACAAAATTTCAAACTACGTCCCTACTCATATCATTATGCCCATTGGCACCGCAACAACATTGGCAGGGATTGTGAAAAATGCAAAATCAGAACAAAAAGTTATTGGCATTTCCGTATTAAAAGGTATGCTCGATATTGAAACAAGAATCTCAGCACTTCTACCAGAATGTGCATACACACCACCTGTAATTTTTCATGATTATCATTTTGGAGGATATGCTAAAAAAACGGAACCTTTATTAGAATTCATGAATGATTTTTATCTCCAATACCAAATCCCTACAGATTTCGTTTATACAGGTAAAATGATGTTTGGTGTATTTGATTTGATAAAAAAAGATCATTTCCCTGCAGGTAGTAAAATTGTTTGTATACATACAGGTGGGCTACAGGGAAATCTTTCACTTCCGAAAGGCAGTTTAGTTTTTTAATCAAATTTCATCCGATTATATTTGCAAATCTGAAACATCAAAATATTGGTTTTACAAGGGTATGAAGAAAAGCTGTTCACTGATAATACTTTTCATTTGCTTGACAGCAATTGCTGCGTCAGGTCAGCAAGTCCTTCCTGCTATTACCGTAAAAAATCTCAATGGAAAAATTGTAGTCAGTTGGTTGAATGAATATAAAAAACCAATTCAAAATATTTTAATTCAAAGGTCGTATGACAGTTTGAAAAATTACTCTACCATCGGAACTGTACTTAATCCTCAAAATACCGAAAATGGTTATCCTGATGCCAACCCGCCTTACAATAAAATGTATTACAGACTTACCATCACTTTTGAAGGTGGAACTTATGCCATAGGACCTGCAACTAGACCAGTTAAAGAAGTTTATGAACCAGAGCCCATTGACATTACTGCAATACCGCCTTCATCAATTGATGAGTCCCCTATTTTACCTGAAATTGACAGCAATGAAAACAATCCATTATTACTAACAAAAAAAGTAGAAAATTTACCAGAAACAAAAAATATTACTTCAAAAAAGAATGATCTTTCAAAAGACAATTCAAACATTACCATTAAAACGATTGCTCCACCAAAAAGAATTATTGAAACAGCCTATCCAAGCATCAGGGTTTTTACATCAAAACAAAATATTGTTGTGATTCATATTGCAGAAGCCATCACCAGAAAATATCACATTAAATTTTTCGATGAAAATGATAAGCTGGCATTCGAAGTAAAAAAAATCACTGAAGAATATTTGTATGTAGAGAAGTCAAATTTTGTTCACTCTGGCTGGTTTCGATTTGAAATTTATGAAGATGGCATTTTGTTTGAAAAAAACAAAGTGTTTGTAGGAAAAGACAAACCAAAGCCATAATCTCAATGAAATAGAAAAACTTTACGATAATACCACATCAAACACCAATTCAAAATTCTTCTTTAATTTCTCTTTTACCAATTCAATATCCGGTTGATATCCGATTTCTTTTTCAATCGATGTTACTTTTTTATCTTGTATACCACAAGGAACTATATTATTAAAGAACCCCAAGTCTGTATTGACATTCAGAGCGAAACCGTGCATGGTAATCCAACGGCTGCAACGCACACCAATAGCACATATTTTCCTTTCCATGCCGGGAATTTCGTTGTCAATCCAAACGCCTGTTTCGCCACTGCTTCTTTCTCCTTTGATGCCAAACTCGGCAATGGTTTTGATAATTACTTCTTCAATATTTCTTAAGTAAACACCTATATCAGTTTGAAATTTCTCCAAATCTAAAATTGGGTAACCAACGATTTGTCCTTCTCCGTGGAATGTGATATCGCCCCCCCTGTTGGTTCTATAAAATTCGATACCTTTTTCAGACATCTCTTCATCCGACAATAAAACATTTGAAATATTTCCGCTTTTGCCTAATGTATAAACTGCTGTATGCTCACAAAAAATCAGGTGATTTGTTGTCGGAAGTAACATTGGAAGCTGATCTTTATTTGCTTTTCTAGCTTCAGTTTTGATAGCTACATTTTCCAACAGCAAGACCTCCTGCTTATCCCAGGCCGATTTATAATCGATTTTACCCCAATCAGAAAATATTACATGTTGCTTATCCAATCCTTTGAATTAATTTGCGAAGGTAAGTAAAAGGTTCAAGACGTTCAAGAGATCGGAAGAGCGTCGTGTA
>CALCNY010000229.1 GCA_937897585.1 uncultured Chitinophagaceae bacterium
TCCCACTTCTCGCCGCTACATGGAAGTTTAGCACTGACACTAAATGTAATTTCACGGTCTGGACTTGATTTACGCCAGTTGTGCAAATATGATCTGAATTCATCTGTTAATGGTTGAGTACCATTTGTTTCAAATGTAATTTCTTTCAATCCTGCCATCTTAGGATGATCTAACAAATCTGGATAAGCACGTTGCCAACCTAACAATGGTTCGCCACCTGTAATTACCAAGTGTTCGTCTCTCCACTGATTGAACGGAAGGATTTCGCTGATACGTTCTGCAATACCATCGCTTGTAAGCATTGGACTGAGATCTTTAAAACGAGGATCCCAACTAGCATAACTATCACACCCTGTACTAACAAGCGGTAAATTTTCATATTTTTGAAATTCATTTTCATTATAAGATTTAAATAAAATCAAATCCTCATGACGTTTATCGATGTCTAAATTGGTAAACCAATGAACTCCCGAAACTCGGATCATTCCTTCTTTATGGTCACCTGCCGTTGCATAATCTTCATATTGACTGTTGATAAAATGTCCTGCACCACCTTTAAAACCATAGCCCAACCAAAGTTTGTTTTCTTTAATGAGTTTAAAAATATCTTTATAACCTATTGCATTTTGATGTCCTACAATAATAAACTTTTTATCGTATTCTATCAACTGACCTACATATTCTCGAAACAAAGAAAAAGGCGGGTTAGTCACGACTATATCAGCTTGTTTCAAAAGTTCGATACTTTCAGGACTTCTAAAATCGCCATCGCCTTGTAAGGGTTGTACACCTATTTCATTGGCATCTGGCACACTATTGCCGTTTTTGTCACCTGTATATTCCAAATAAATGGCTTTTTCAGAGTCATTGGTACTAAACAAATCGGCATCTTGATTTTTGTAGCAAGTGGCGATGAGTTTTTTGAGTCCCAAATGTTCAAAATTATAGGAGAAATAATGGAAAAAATTACTCACTCTGGGGTCGTCGCAGTTGCAATAGACCACTTTGTTTTTAAAGTGTGATTTGTAATTCCGTAACTCGTTTTCAATATCTGACAGTTGGGTATAAAACTCGTCTTTCTTGTTGTTTTTAGCTTGGTGAAGATTGGTGTTTGAAGATTGTTTTGCCATTTTTGGGGTTTAAAAGCGAAACTTGCTCTTAAACCGATAAGCAAAAAAAGGTGTGAGACTACCCGATTAACTTATCTACAACTGAGGCTCGGCAAAGCCCGTACAAATAAATAAGCACGAATAGCCCACACCAGATTGGTGTGAGCCTTCGCAACTTATTCCCCTTTGTACTTTAGAAATTTTGCCGATTTCAGTTGAGAGAATAAGAGCTAAAAGCTCGACGATATGTTTATATTTTTATCTTTCTATTGTTTTATTTTTTATGTGTTACAAATATATATTATTTAAGTTTATTATTGTCGAATTGGAATGGTTTGCTATTGCCACACTTTTAGAGTCAAAAAATAATGTAAGGATTTCAAGCACAAAACTATCACGCATAAAAAAACCTTGCATCACTGCAAGGTTTTTATAAATATAAATCAAGTTTTTATTCTGGATCATTCATTTTAAAATCATCCATAAAGGCGGTCGTGTAATCGCCTGCTACATAGCGAGGATCATCCATCAATTGTCTGTGGAACGGAATAGTGGTTTTGATGCCTTCAATTACAAATTCATCTAAAGCTCTTTTCATTTTATTAATGGCTTCTTGACGCGTTTGTGCTGTCGTAATCAACTTGGCAATCATCGAGTCGTAATTCGGCGGAATGGAATAACCTGAATAAACGTGAGTGTCTAAACGGATTCCGTGACCTCCTGGCGTATGTAAAGTTGTAATTTTCCCTGGTGAAGGACGAAAATCGTTATAAGGGTCTTCAGCATTTATTCTGCATTCGATAGCATGCAACTGCGGTAAATAGTTTTTCCCTGAAATTGGCACTCCAGCTGCCACCATTATTTGCTCACGAATCAAATCATAGTCAATTACTTGTTCAGTGATTGGATGCTCTACTTGGATTCGGGTATTCATTTCCATAAAGTAGAAATTACGGTGTTTGTCCACCAAAAACTCTACTGTTCCGGCACCTTCGTATTTGATGTATTCTGCCGCTTTTACAGCAGCTTCACCCATTTTTTGACGTAATTCATCGGTCATAAATGGTGAAGGAGTTTCTTCTGTCAATTTTTGATGACGGCGTTGCACTGAACAATCTCTTTCTGACAAGTGACACGCTTTTCCATAAGCATCACCAACCACTTGAATTTCAATATGGCGAGGTTCTTCAATTAATTTTTCTAAATACATGCCATCGTTACCAAAAGCAGCAGCCGATTCCTGACGGGCGCTTTCCCATGCCTTTAACAAATCTTCTTCCTTCCAAACGGCACGCATTCCTTTACCACCACCACCTGCAGTTGCTTTGAGCATTACAGGATAACCAAATTCTTTAGCGATGCTAGCGGCTTGTTCATAAGATTCTAAAATCCCAACCGAACCAGGAACACAAGGCACGCCAGCTTCAATCATGGTCGCTTTTGCTGAAGCTTTATCGCCCATTCGGTCAATCATTTCAGGAGAAGCTCCAATGAATTTAATGCCGTGTTCTTGACAAATTTTAGAGAATTTTGCATTTTCAGAAAGGAATCCATAACCGGGATGAATAGCATCTGCATTGGTAATTTCAGCAGCTGCAATAATGCTTGACATTTTAAGATAAGACAAGTTGCTAGGCGGCGGACCTATACATACCGCTTCATCTGCAAAACGAACATGAAGACTATCGGCATCAGCAGTAGAATAAACAGCAACCGTTTTGATGCCCATTTCTCTACAAGTTCTGATAACACGAAGCGCAATTTCGCCTCTATTGGCAATTAGTATTTTTTTAAACATTTTATTTGAATTATGAGTTATGAGTTATAAGTTATAAGTTACGAAAGGCAAAGCCAATTCCTAATTTATAATTCATAATTTATAATTAAATTTAAGATGGGTCAACTAGAAACAAAGGTTGGTCAAATTCTACTGGAGACATATCATCCACCAATATTTTTACGATTTTACCGCTAACTTCAGATTCGATTTCGTTGAAAAGTTTCATGGCTTCAATTACGCAAAGCACATCCCCTTTTCCAACAGCGCTTCCTACTTCTACAAACATGGGTTTGTCTGGAGATGGTTTTCTGTAGAAAGTACCAATAATTGGCGATTTGATAGTGATGTATTTGGCATTTTCGTCAACAACAGGCGCTGTAGCTATTGGTGTGGCCACAACAGGCGCTACTTGTTGCGCAGGTGCTTGTTGCAAAACGTTTTGCGGCGCTTGAAGATAAGTTACTTCATGTGCATTACCTTCTAATGTGGTTCTGATGGTGATTTTTACATCATCCATTTCTAATTTTACTTCAGCAACACCTGAGTTTGCTACAAATTTAATCAGATTTTGAATTTCTTTTAAATCCATAATAGGTTAGTTTTATTTGTTATACTATACTGATTGAAAGGGTTCCTTTTGAAATCCTTATCAAATGTATTATTCTTTTTTATCGTAGGCCCATTTTAAATAAATAGCGCCCCAAGTGAATCCGCCACCGAAAGCTGCAAAAATTAAATTATCCCCTTTTTTGAATTTTTGCTCAAAATCAAATAAAAGTAAAGGTAAAGTTGCCGAGGTGGTGTTTCCGTATTTTTCGATATTAATCAAAACTTTGGATTCATCAAGATTCATTCGGCTTGATGTAGCATCAATAATACGTCTGTTGGCTTGATGCGAAATTAACCAGTCAACATCGTCATTAGTGAGGTTATTTCGATTCATGATAAGTTCACTTACATCAGCCATGTTGGTTACCGCCCATTTGAAAACGGTTTTTCCATCTTGAAAAACATAATGTTGATTGTTGGCAACCGTTTCTGCTGATGCAGGAAGTATTGATCCTCCAGCATCAATTTTTAAAAACTCTCTACCTACTCCATCACTCCTTAAATATTCGTCTTGCAGACCCAATCCTTCATTGTTCGGCTCAAAAAGCACAGCTCCAGCACCATCTCCAAAAATGATGCAAGTAGCACGGTCCGTATAGTCAATAATAGAAGACATTTTATCAGCACCAATCAAAATTACTTTTTTATATCTTCCAGCTTGAATATAAGCAGCTGCCGTTGACATGCCGAATAAAAATCCAGAGCATGCGGCTTGTAAATCATAAGCAAAAGCATTAGTTGCGCCAATTTGAGTAGCTACATAAACCGCCGTAGAAGCAACAAGAAGGTCTGGAGTTGTAGAAGCTACAATTACCAAATCTATTTCTAAAGGATCAATATTCCCTTTTGCAAGTAAATCTTCAGCTGCTTTTATGGCCAGGTAAGAAGTGCCTAACCCTTCCCCTTTTAATATTCTTCTTTCTTTTATTCCCGTTCTTGATGTTATCCATTCATCATTGGT
>CALCNY010000230.1 GCA_937897585.1 uncultured Chitinophagaceae bacterium
ATTATCTGATGGATTTGTCAAAAGTGGAACAACAGACCCAGAGCAGAATTGTATTGAATTAGGAATGTTATTGAATAACGGTTCAACATCGATTACATTTATACAAATGTTTGTTGTGTTAGCACATTGACCTGGATCTGGAGTAAAAGAATAACAAGTTGTTGTTTGATTGTTTAGTACAGATGGATTCCAACTACCATGAATTCCATTTAGAGAAGTTGTTGGTAATGCATATGATACTGAACCTCTACAAACTGAACCAGGTTGATTGAACCTTGGATTTATAGGTGTTGAAATGGAAATTGTTATACTAAATGGATTTGCACATTCACCAACTGCAGGTGTAAAAATATATGTACCTGCTTCATTTACTGTTGGTGAATTCCAGGAACCAGTAATATTTGTTGGTAATGGTAAAATAAAAGGCAAATTGTTGCTACATACACTTGTAGGAATTGCATTTTCAAATTGAGGTGTTAATAAAGGATTCACAACCACATCCAAGCTCTGCGTACAAGTTGTATATCCATCATCAAATGTGCAGTAATACGTTGTGCTTGATGATGGTGAAACTGTAACTGGGTTGTCACTCAAACCAGTCCATAATGCGGTTGGTATAATGGTTCCGCCTGTGGTATTCCACAAAAATGATCCGCTATTAGCAGCTGTTTCTCCTCCAACAGGAATCGTAGCACCTGCACCGTTAGCACCACTGATCATAAAACCGTATCTGAATGGTCTTACACAATAAGCGATATCATCAGCGCCGCTAACACCACCTGTTTTATCATGAATGACATTTCCATTATTATCGTAAGTGACAAGTAGGATATCGTTGAAACCGCCGGCATCTCCTCTGTAATTTCCACAAGCCGCAACAGTATTGCCATTGACAGCGATACCATAATAGCGTGTATCCGTTGCCAATTGGTGACGCGACTTCATCAAAACCAAGTTTCCTGAAGCATCATATTTAGCTATCAAGCCATAAATATAACCTAGTTGATTTTGCATGGTGTCGAAAGCATCACGTTCATCGTTTCCTGTATAATAGCCTACAAGCCATGGATTGCCAGCGTCATCAACAGTAACATCGTTGATGAAAGTAAGAGAGTTGGTACCATCACCTCCGTTTCCAATTGTTTTGCCCCATTGCCAGTTACCGCTATTGCTTAGTTTGATTAAAAAACCATTACCATATCCAGAACTTGAAACTGTATTGGTTGTATTTGATGCATCTGAAACTTGCAATGATGCTCCGCTTGTTGCTGCATTGTACCAACCTGTAAAATATATATTGTTACCATCAGTAGTTACACTTGAAGCTACTGCATCTTTGTTGTACGCTTTAGTAATCCATTGAATGACACCTGATGTATTAAATTTTATAACCGCAGCTGTTGAACCTGTAATATTTCCAGGACTGATCGAGTAAGATGCATTAAAATCTTTAATAGTAACATTTCCTGTTACAGGATTGGCGTTGTAAACAGCTGTCACTATTGGGTTTCCGGCGCCATCTAAGGTCACGCCATTGAAACCATCGTTGCTACCACCATAAATAGTAACGCCCCATTCAATGTTACCAGAACCATTTACTTTGATTAAAAAACCATCCTGAGCATTGGGGTTACCAAAGTTTGAAACATAAGATTCTGCAACAAACGGTCTGCCACCTGCTGTGCTATAAATTGTACTATTTCCATTATACCTTCCTACTATATAAGTATTTCCTTCATTGTCAACTGCAATAGCTTTACCACCATCATTACCCAACTGATCATTGTTGGCAGAACTTCCATAAATAACCCAACCTTCTTCTCCGCAAGAGCCAAATTTAGCCATGAAGAAATCTCTATTTCCAATTCCTGGTAAATTATGACCAGCAATTGTTGTGCTTCCTGTATACGCACCAGAAAAATAAACATTCTGGTTATTGTCTACAAAAGTTGATGAATACTGATAGTTGAGATTACCAGCAGTTTTCAGCGTTGCTGAAAAACAATTCGACAAACTTGCTGGCGTTGCCGTTAGTGTTGTACTACTTCCGGCGCATATAGTTGATGGTGATGCACTGATTGTCCCTTGCAAACAAGACGTGGCTTGCTGGGTGTTGGTGTTTCTCAACTGCGCATTTAAAGTCAAAGCAGAAATAACAAAGAAAGCAGTAGCCATGAAGAACTTAATGGCTCTAAAGTTGGTAGACTTTGGGGATAGCATATGTGGTTTTTTAATTTTTAAAGTGTACGATGATCTTAGTTTTCAATATTGAATCCAATAGCATAAGAACATGCATCGCAGTAATAACAAGCTTTTCAGAGGAAAAAAGCAAGTAGTTTGCAAGATTTGCAGTTTTTAGTTATTGGTTCTTCAAATTCTTTGCACTAGAATAACAATGACACACATAAATAAATGTGTACCATGCATTCGCATGCCTTGTGGGTTAAGAGGTAGGTTTTTTCAGGAGTTGGTTAACTATTAAGAAAACCAGTTGTCAGATTTTAAATGACGATTTTGTCAATCGTTTTCACACTTGAACTAACTGCGTTAACCATTCAACACTTAAATCACATATTAATTAACAGCAATTAGTAATGCAGTGCAACATTACATCTTTTAAATATTGAAAAAACAAGAGATGTAAATAAAACACGCAGTTATTCACAGAAAAAAGCACTTGTGAATATCTTCAAGTTAAAGGGTTGGGGATTAAAATATGATGTGGATAACTTCAACATCATGCTATCTGATAAGATTTACCAAACCAGATATGAGTTTAGTCTGCGATGCTTACAAGAATGACGCCGAAATTTTATTATTTGTTATTTTTTTACATTAATTGCTAATGGCTCCTAAATAACAGATGCAAATATGAATAGTAGAAATTACAAAAAAAGTGATGTGAAATAATAACGCTAATAATTAGTGTTAGCGGATTTGAAAAGAAGAGTAACGATTTGCTATTTCACTATTAAGTTTCAGTAATCTAGCCGATTTCCTGAGCGCTGCAATAAAATTAATCTGAAGTAGATACACCAACAAGCCAGATAATAGTCCTACACCCGCTCCTGTAATCAAATGAAAATATAGATGAGGTGCTAAATACAAACGAGAGAAAGCTACGATAATCGAAAAAAGAAAAAATAACCTTTGATAATTAATTTTCTTGATCTTAATACTTAAAATAGTTGCCCAAGTAAAAACAACAGCTGTATGTGATGATATGACTGTGTTTATTGATTGGTTAGTTTTTGAAGAATTACCAAATAGGTATTGACCATTTTCAATGTAAAACTGAAAACTATCATAAATAAAAACCTGATTTAGCAGCTGAACAAAAAACATGGTAATCATCAACCCCAATAACAATTTAAAACCAAGTTTTATTTTATTTAGATAAAAAATGATGAATACAGCCATCAATATGACAAAAAGAGAATCACCAATGAAGGTTAGATTTATAAAAAAAATGTTCATCCAGGTAGGATGAATCATTTTATTAAAAGCAGGGGTTGAATGAGTATCAATTAGCGATAAGGTAAATAGAGAAAAGATTAAAAACAAACCGGAAGTTATTAAAAATGTTTTTCCGTTTTTTAGATAATTTAGAAACACATTCATTTTAATTAGAAAATTAGTTGTTGCGCAAATTATCTTGTCAATGTTTCCTTTGTATTAAAATATCATTAAGTGAATGTTATCAAAGGGGATAGGCTGGATAGGCTGGATGTAATTTCTTGTTATTGAAGAAAACTTCTCTACACTAATTTCTATGTTATTAAATTGTTACGAAACATCCAGTTCAAATAAACTATTCTCTTGCAAATCAATACTGCATTGAATTACAGCTTAACCGTGTTCATATAAATTTATGAGTGGATTGTTTTATGATTGATAAGAAACTATGGTAAAATAGACTAAATATGAATAAAATAGAGTTTCTTAGCAGAGTTTTTGGATATTGAATTGTTCATTAAAAATTAATTTTTGAATTATCAAG
>CALCNY010000231.1 GCA_937897585.1 uncultured Chitinophagaceae bacterium
TCCCTACACGACGCTCTTCCGATCTTTTATTTTTTAATCTTTTATGTCAAAATGTAAAATTGGATTGATTGCGCAATTGTAGTCAATGTTCATTATAGGCATAAGATGGGTTGGTAAATTCAAAAGGTATATTAAAAACATATCTAACTATTTAAGGGAAAAATGTGTTGTTGGCAAAACAAACAAAGATATTCAGATAAGAGGAGAAGTATTGTTGATGTGATATTTTTAAATTTCAAAATTCAAATAAATAAAACAAACCATTAATTAATTTCTTGAGTACTATTTAATAATTCTATAAACCTATTTATTCATGTCTACAATTAAATCATTTTCTGTAAAATTAATATTGATATTTTGGCTGATGTTTTTGATACTAATTGTAAAAGGTCAAAAGATCAAACCCGCTGTCGATACTAATAGTATAGGTTTTATTGAAGTTAAAACAGGTCATCTAGATTTATCAAAGCCGCAAGATGATATTGATTCGAGTTTCAGAAGAAAAATACAGCAGGATATTCAGAATAATAGGCAACATCTTATTCAACAAGGGATATTACAAGAATCCATGGTTTCTCGTTCAACAGCTACTGTAAGTTTTACCTGGCCACTGAAATTGAAAAGCGGTTTGACAGATCCTGGATTTTATGGCATCTCAAATTATATAGATCATAATCTGGCATATCCAAATCAAATTCAAGATTACAACTGTGGGACTCGAAGTTATGATGTAGCTAGTGGATATAACCATCAAGGGACTGACATTTTCACTTGGCCATATGGCTGGTATAAAATGGATAGCAATCAGGTTGAAATAATTGCTGCAGCTGCAGGGATTATCGTTGGGAAATATGATGGTAATTATGACAGAAGTTGTGCCATGAGTAGCTCCAATTGGAATGCAGTTTACATTCAACATGCTGACGGAAGTGTGGCATGGTATGGACATATGAAAAATGGATCATTGACTACAAAAGCTGTGGGTCAAACTGTAGTTCAAGGGGAGTACCTTGGTGTAGTAGGTAGCTCAGGCAGTTCAACCGGTCCTCATTTACATTTTGAAGTTTATGATGCCTCAAATTTATTAGTGGATCCCTGGAACGGACCTTGTAATACGACTCCTTCATGGTGGGCCATTCAACAGCCCTATTATAATTCACAGATCAATAAAATTTCATCAAATTTCAAACCGGCAGATTTTCCAAGTTGTCCTTTGATTGAGAGTCCAAATGAATCAAAAAATTTCTGTTTTGGGGACACAATCTATTTAACAGCATTCTACAGAGATCAATTAACAGGACAAACTGCTACTCACAAAATTTTAACACCTTCAGGCACTGTTTGGTATCAATGGACTCAAAACTTCACTTCTAGCTATACAGCATCATGGTGGTATTATAGCTTTGTTGGTTTGAACACAGTTGGAACATGGAAATATCAGATTACTTATTCTGGCACAACATATGAAACATCTTTTAATGTTGGCAGCTCTTCGGTTGCATCTGTTTCTATCAGTTCTCCAAAAACTACTATTTGTAATGGTGAAACTGTAACCTTTAGTGCAAACCCGGCAAATACAGGGGCAAATCCTACTCTTCAATGGCAGATAAATAATGTAAATGTAACAGGTGCCACTGGAACGAGCTTCGCTTCTAATACTTTGAATAACGGAGATGTTGTAAGATGCGTTTTTACATCTAGTTCGGCTTGCGCAAGTCCTAGAGTTGTCATTTCAAACCAGATTACTATGAATGTTTTTCCTGTTGTTACTCCAACAATTTCTATTTATCAAACATCGGGAAACAATCCTTCTTGTGCTGGACAGACATTGACTTTTATTGCGTTGGCTACCAATGGCGGAAGTGCTCCGGTTTACCAATGGAAAGTGAATGGAGTAAATACAGGGCTGAATTCTAATGTTTTCAGTTTTTCAAGCTTTGTTAATGCAAGTATAGTTACATGCCAGTTGACATCAAATCAGATTTGTGCATCTTCAACTTCTGCTATTTCAAATTCTATTAACCTGGTAGTTAATCCATTGCCGACTGTTAACGCAGGTAGTTATCCAGTATTGACCACAACGAGCAGTCCCATTACTTTGACGGGTTCGCCTGCAGGAGGGGTATTTAGTGGAACTGGTGTTTCATCAAATGCATTCAATCCGACTATTTCGGGCGCAGGCACGTTCGTGATGACTTATTCCTATACAAATCCAACAACAGGCTGTAGCAACACCGCAACAACAAGTATTACAGTGACTCAAAATGTCTGTAATTTCTCTGTTGCAGCAGCTATTACAGGAAATGCCAATGTTTGTGGCAATATGGGTGCAGGCGACAGTGCTACATTTTCTATAAGTGCTGTGAATGCAAGAACCTATACATGGACGGTATCCAATGCCACTACTATGGGCATCAGTCCTGTAATCAATAGTAGTGCCGTCAAAATCAAATTTTCTTCATCTTTCACAACAGGCACACTTACAGTAACGGTCACGGGTTGTGATGGAACTACGGTAGTTAAATCACTTGCATTGAGCAAGACGGTGCCCGGCACGCCGGCAGCCATCACTGGTCCGGGAGGCGGCACGGCTGTTACTTATATTTGTCCATACATCGGAGGTGCCAATGTTACTTATGTGGCTACACCGCCGGTAACTAATGCCACAGCAGTAATTGCCTATCACTGGACCTTGCCTACAGGGGCTCAATTGGTCAGTGTGAATGCATCAGATTCCAGCAGTATCACCATCAAATATCCGGTTGCACCCACTACACTGACGCTGTCTGTATTGGCTGTATCGGGATGTGGTAACAGTGCTGCCAAATCAATCACGCTGAATGTGACCGCACCTGCGGCTCCGCTTGCCATCACAGGACTTACAGATGTTTGTGCTGCCATTGGCACTGCTGCACAAAGTGCAAATGTTGTTTACAGTATTGCAGCTGTTAATAATGCTGCCTCTTATTTATGGACGGTGCCAACCGGCGTTATGTTGGTTTCAGGACAAGGCACAACATCAGTGAATTTGGTATTTGCCTCTTCATTTGTTTCAGGAAATATCACTGTGCAATCGATAAGTCCATGCGGTAATAGCACCGCCAAATCGCTCACTGTGTATAAAAGAGTAGCAGCCGCACCTGCAGTGGTGGCGGAAGAATTTAGTGGTACAGCTGTGCTGGTCGCCGCTAAGAATGCTGTCTGTGGATTGAGTTCGTCAGTATATAGAATACGAAAAGTAACTTACGCCACTTCTTATTTGTGGAGAATGAAATCGGGTGCGAAAGTATTACTTACCAATGTTAACCCAACAGGGGTTAATGATACTGCGGTAATAGTGAGTTTTCTAACTGGATTTACTATAGATACCATACAAGTGCAGGCTTTAACCGCTTGTTCTGTAAGTACAATAAAAGAGACAATCGTCTCTGCTGTGTATGCTCCCCCAACAGCTTCACCAATATCAGGAAGTAATACACCATGTATAGGAAATGTGATTACTTACTACGCAGCCGCACCATTGCCAACCGCGACTCAGTCTGCAGCGGCATTGTTCAGATGGACCAAGCCCAACTACACTACAATTGTCAGTGCATCAGCAGACAGCTCTACCATTAATCTGTCTTACAATACCGGCTTCACCGGTGGCACCATCACTGTCAAAGCCCAGTCGGTATGTGGTATCGCAGGAACTGCAGCATCCTTGTTGCTACAATATCTTACTCCTACACCAACAAGCATCACTTCCAGTACAGGTGTTTATAATGCTTGTATTGGTACACCTATTACATTTACTGCTGTTGTACCGGCACCAACCACTTCTCAAAGAGCAGCTGTGGTTTACAGATGGACCAAGCCCAACTTTACAACTATCACTTCAGCCACTGTTGATAGCTCTTCAATTGTTTTACAATTCAATACAGGTTATACAGGGGGAAGCATAACAGTAAAAGGCCAGACTGCATGTGGTGCTTTAGGTACTGCCAAATCTCAAGTACTTACACATACAGGTTGTCCTACAGGAACTGGTAATTTGCCGGTTACTAAATCATTAAGTCCGTCTTTAGATTCAAAAGATTTTTATGTTTCTGTTTTTCCGAATCCAACATCTACCATGTTTACAGTGAGTGTTGATGGTGCAAATGCAGTATCTTCAATCAGAGTGCTTGATATGCAGGGAAGAGTGTTGGATCAATTAAAATTAAGCCCCAATGAAAAAATAATACTAGGTTCAAAACTCAATCCTGGAGCATACATGCTGGAAGTAAGAGAAGGGGAGTTAGTGAAGTTGGTTAGGGTAGTAAAATACTAAGCACAATTTAGAGATTTGGTGATGTTTTGATTTGGAAATTATTTGATGTATTAATTTTAAATTACCAATTAATTTCCGTTCTCCAAAACTCATTGTTGATTTAATTAATGAGTTGCAATTAACCAGTGATGAAGTGGTCAGCGGAAGTCCTATTGTTGGAGAGTTGACAGGCTTGAGAACCTATCAAAAATTAGAAAAAGGTGCACTGTTTAAAGCGACTCAAATTGAAGTCCAAAATTTATTAACTAATGGGTATGATGCTGCAAATATAGCTATCGTTACTTTTTGTGGCGCTAATCGAAGTGAGATTTTGAGTTCAAATCAGATGCAGATAGCTAATAAGTCGATTAAAAAATTAATTGGATATGGCTCTG
>CALCNY010000232.1 GCA_937897585.1 uncultured Chitinophagaceae bacterium
GTAAATCTTTGATGGAATCTTTTTTCAATAAACAAGGATTATTAATAAAGACCTACGATAGTTCTGAAATCGTAGTTTCCAGAAATGAATTCTTTTACGACAATAACAATCGACTTTCGAGTACAATATCTTATTCAAAATCCAACGATGATGATTTTGTAAATGAAATCACCGAAGCGCATGTGTATCGTTACAATGAAGATGGCATCCCAGTAAGCATGATGAGAATCAAAAATCAAACTGACACGATTATCATTCTATTCTCTCCTGATGAAAATAAAAATGTAGGCATTGAGAAAGAAACTAAAAATGGCAGTAAATATTATTATTACTACGATGAAAACAAAAGATTAACTGATATCGTACATACCAATGAATTTAAACAAAAGCTAGTTGCAGATTACGTTTTCGAATATAACGAAGAAGGAAAGATTTCATCAATGACAACAACAGAAGAAGGCAATGACAATTTCACTGTATGGAAATATGATTATGAAAATCACTTAAAAGTAAAAGAAAGAATTTTTGATAAAAATGGTATGTTGATGGGTAAAATTATTTACGAATACAAATAACCAAACTCCAAGTAATTATTTTTTCTTTTTCACTTTAGAAGGCGTTTTTTTCTGTGGCTTGGATTTTTTCTGTGGCTTAGCTTTCACTTGTGGCTTAGATTTTTTCTTTGACTTAGCTTTCCCTTGTGGCTTTGTTTTCTTTTTTGGTTTTTCAATCACTTCTACTTTTACTTTAGCCAACCCTTTTCCAACATAACCTAATTCATGTGCTGCCACCATTGTTAAATCAAGGATTCTATTCATTTTAGGATGAAGTCTGTCGTTTGTTTTTACTACAACAGACTTGCCATTTTTCATATTGGTAACTTTTACCCAAGTTCCTAAGGGAAGCGCATTACAAGCTGCGGTATATTTTTCCTGACTGAACATTTCACCACTTGCTGTTTTTTTGCCAATAAATTTATTGCCATAAAAACTCGCCACGCCATAATATAGAGCCCCAATTTTTGCTTTGCTATTTTTTTCAGGCTTTTGATTAACAATGGCAGCAACAGTATCAGTAGTTTCTTGTGCATGCAATACATGAAACGACATTGTAAAAAGCAATGCAAAAAAAAATGTTGCCTTCAGGAAATGACTACAATATTTATTCATAAAATTTATTTGCCGGCAAAGAAGCGATCAGCCAAATTTTTGTCTTCATCATAGATGTCGTCATAAAATACAAGCTTGCCGTTTGTTGCTTCACAACTAATATAACGAATAAAAAGCGGAATTCTATATTTTACAGGAATTTTATGTCTTAGCTTTTTTGCAATCCAGTTATTTATTGAATCTGCATTATATGATAATGAATCACCAATAGCAAGATTCGCGCTGTCTGTTTGTGCAATAAAATTAGCCAGCTCCTTCCAGTTTTGTACCCTCACACAACCATGACTTAATGCTCTCATACTGTTGTTGAAAAAATATCTTTGATTGGTATCATGAAGGTATACATCGAATGGATTGAGAAAATTAAATTTCATCACACCAAGTGCATTTTTATCTCCACTACCCTGTTTGATTTTATAAGGAATACCTTTTGAATATTTTGTCCAGTTGATAGTAGTAGGATCTACAACTTCTCCGTTTTTATCATAAAGCTTCAACCCTTTTTTTTCTAGATAAGCTGAATTCTTTTTCAAGCCAGGTAACATTTCTTTTTTGATGATGCTCACCGGTACTGTCCATGTAGGATAAATTACCATATCACTTATAGCACTGGTTATCTGTGGCGTTGGTGTGCTGGGCTTCCCACAAACGATTTTCGACTTTAGCGTTACGGTATCATCTTCAATAACTTTAAGATAAAATGAAGGCAAGTTAACCCAAATATATTTTTGAGGCATGCTATCTGGAAATTCTTTGCATTTGTCAATAGACACAAATAGTCTTTTTAATTTTTCATTGTCAGTATTGTTCAGTGATTTAACTAATGTCTTGGAAATCTTTCCATCAACATTAAGCTTTTTATCTTTTTGATATTTTCATTTTATTACTATCTAAAGTAATTGTCAATAGCATTTTTAATTTTGAATAGTTATGAGTTTTTTGTATTTCGCCTGTTTCAGGATCTCTAACTATATAAAGAGCATCACCTATCCAATCTACATATATTGCTTTGCCTGGTTCTCT
>CALCNY010000233.1 GCA_937897585.1 uncultured Chitinophagaceae bacterium
TCTTGTGTACCTGAATGCATAAACCCGCTTTTTTTCATTTTTAAAACATATTCATCAAGCGTTCCATCAATTGGCACTCCCTTAAACGTAAGATGAACAGTACTTACTTGAGCCTGAGTTCCTGCATTGAGTATAAATAATAAAACTACTACGGGTATTATCTTCTTCATAAAAATAAAATATTGAGTATTAATTTTTGTAAAACGACTGCCATTTCAATTAAGTCGCAACATCAAATCTAATGACTTATTATTTACATACGAAAAAATATTTCTATGGTTTGGGAATGTATTAGCCACATAAAAAAACCTCAACATTTCTGTTGAGGTTCTGGTGGTGTGGGCCGGGGTTGAACCGGCGACACATGGATTTTCAGTCCATTGCTCTACCAACTGAGCTACCGCACCGAGTATTTTGTGCTACTCCCGAGTCCGCTTCGCTCTTCGGGATCTTGTTTTTCTATAGCTCTTTTAAGTCGCTATGAAAAACTACGACGCACCTTTTCCCTTTCGGGAGGGCAAAAATAAGGGATTTTTCTTTTAATAAAAGAATGAAATTGAAATTCTTTAGAGAAATATTAGAAAAATTAAACTTGATGCTAATTTCCATACTCACACAAAAACTTAATACGCATGATTTTCAATTGCTCCCAGTTGAAATTACTATCAGCTAATTCTTCTTGTGCGATTTGTAATGAAGATGTATCACAACCTTTAAAATAATCGATGATTTCTTCTTGTTCATATTCATCTACCATTTCATCAATCGCGTAATTGAGATTCAGTTTGGTGCCGCTGGCAACAATGGTTTCCATTTGCTCTAACAGTTCGTCAATACGCAGGTCTTTGTTTTTCGCAATCGTTTCTAATGGAATTTTCTTATCTACATTTTGTATGATGAAGATTTTATTGTTGTTTCTATTCAACACGCTTTTCATCACAAAATCATCTGGCTTGATGATGTCATTTTCTTCTACATAAGCAGATACCATATCGATGAACGGTTTGCCATAACGAAGCGCTTTACCCTTACTAACTCCACTGATTTTTTCTAATTCAGTCATTGAAGTAGGGTACATGGTTGCCATGTCTTCAAGCGAACTTTCCAGGAAAATTACAAATGGTGGAAGATTTTTTTCTTTGGCTACACGCTTGCGCAAATCTTTAAGTGCTGCCACTAATTTCTCATCAACAGCGCCAGTACTAGATTCTGCGGTTACAGTTTCATCCTCGTCAGCATTGGCTTCTTCAAAAAGATTATTTAACGCAATAGTAAAAGATGTTGGTTTCTTGGCAAATGCGGTTCCTTTTTTTGTGATTTTTAATACACCATATTCAACAATATCTTTTTCAAGCAAACCACTAAGCAACATTTGTCTGGTTAAGCTATTCCAGAAATGCGCTTCTTTGTCGTTGCCAATTGCAAATACATCCAGTGCATCATGACGATACATTTGAACTTGTTTGGTAGCTTTTCCAGTTATGATGTTGATGAGATAATCTATAGTAAAATGTTCACCTAATGCCTTGATGGTTTTGATAACATCAACCGCTTCAGTTTTGGCTTCAATTTTTTCTTTTGGATGTAAGCAATTGTCGCATTGACCACAACTCTTACTATCGTCGAACTCTTCACCAAAATAAAACAATAATGTTTTTCTTCTGCAAATGCTGCTTTCAGCGTAAGAAAGTGTTTCGTTGATTAATTGAGCGCCAACTTCTCTTTCACTAAGTGGCTTGTCTTTCATTAAATGCTCGAGCTTGGCTATATCCTTGTGAGAATAATAGAGAATACATTTTCCTTCCATGCCATCTCTTCCTGCACGACCTGTTTCCTGATAATAATTTTCTATTGATTTTGGAATATTATAATGAATCACAAAACGAACATCAGGTTTGTCGATGCCCATGCCAAACGCAATGGTAGCAACGATTACATCTACTTCTTCGTTTAAAAATTCGTCTTGTCTTTTGGCTCTTAATTTAGCGTCTAACCCTGCATGATAGGCTACTGCTTTGATGCCATTTGCCATCAGCATGTTTGCCAAATCCTCTGTTGTTTTGCGGTTCAATGTGTAAATGATGCCGCTTTTGTTTTTATGTTGTTGTATGAAACGAACAATGCTTTTATTTGTTTGGTCAACATTTACTTTAGGCTGGATTTCATAATACAAATTAGGCCTGTTAAATGAAGACATGAAAATCTGTGGTGTTCTAAGTCCAAGATTTTTCACAATATCACTTTGTACTTTTGGGGTAGCCGTAGCTGTTAGTGCGATAATAGGAGCGTCAGTATTAATCAGCTCCATCATTTCTTTTAAACGACGATACTCGGGACGAAAATCATGTCCCCATTCAGAAATACAATGGGCCTCATCAACCGCAAAAAATGAAACTTTAATGGACTTGAAGAAATTAATATTGTCTTCTTTGGTTAAGGTTTCCGGAGCGACATAAAGCATTTTAGTTTTGCCCGATGTCAAATCTTCCTTAACTGTTTTTTGTTGTCCTTTATTTAAAGTACTGTTTAGAAAATGGGCAACATTGTCTTTACTGCTGTAGCTTCTCACCAAATCAACCTGGTTTTTCATCAAAGCAATAAGTGGAGATACAATGATAGCAACCCCTTCACTCATCATCGCTGGTAATTGGTAACACAAACTTTTGCCGCCACCAGTAGGCATGATCACAAATGTATCTGTACCTGATAATATAGAATTGATGATGGCTTCTTGCGGTCCTTTAAAACTATCGAAGCCAAAATGTTGTTGCAGTTGTTGAGTTAATACGTCAGTTTCGATGTGATTGTGTTTTTTTTCAACCGGATTCTTCGAAACTTTATTTTTTGTGGTAGCCATAATTATTTTTCACCTATTACACTGGATAATCAATCAAAAAAATAAAAGTTAATAATAGCTTTATCGACATTTGGTATCTAGTTTCTAGTATCCACTGATTTTTTTGAAGGGCAACGAAGTTAACTTAAAAACCTTGTAAAAGCAACCCTAAAAGCAACATAATAAGAGATTATAGAGCTAAATGTTCTTTGGATTTTAAAATAATATTTTTACAAAGACTAACAGATTAACCTTAAAAAATAGCTAACTCGTTGTTTTTAAAAGAAATAGCGTTGGTTCAATTCCACTTTGCATTTTCCATTAATTGAAGTAGGTTTGCGGCTCAAAATAATGAATACAACCACTATTATACCTGCAGCGTTACGAACTTTGCAAATTCAGTCGGAGGCGATAAGTCAGCTTGCTCCTTTTATCAACGAAGATTTTGTAAAGGCTGTGGAGAAAATTGCGGTTAACCAAGGTCGCTTTGTAGTGAGTGGTATTGGTAAAAGTGCCATTATTGCTCAGAAAATTGTGGCTACACTTAACAGCACAGGAACGCCTTCTTTGTTCATGCACGCAGCAGATGCGATTCATGGTGATTTAGGAATGATTCAGCAAGATGACATTGTAATGATCATCAGCAAAAGTGGCAACAGTCCGGAAATTAAAGTGTTGATTCCTCTGGTAAAAGGACTAAGCAACTTAGTTATTGGCATGGCCGGAAACACTTCATCATTTTTAGCCACCAATTGCGATATACTTTTAAATACAACGGTTTTGCATGAGGCTTGTCCAAATAACCTAGCACCAACTACCAGCACAACTGCTCAAATGGTCATGGGTGATGCATTAGCTGTATGTTTGATGGAATTAAAAGGATTCAATAGTTCAGATTTTGCCAGATTTCATCCTGGTGGCGCGTTGGGTAAAAAATTATATTTAAGAGTGGCTGATGTGATGACAACGCAACGTCCATTTGTAACACCAGATAATAATGTTAAACAAGCCATTTTACAAATCACCAAAAGCAGATTAGGTGCAGCGGCTGTGTTAGATGAGAATGATCATATTTGCGGTATTGTTACTGACGGAGACATCAGAAGAATGCTTGAGAAATATGATGAATTTTCTGCTTTGAAAATAAAAGACATCATGAGTGTCAATCCGAAACAAATCAACCATGATGCGTTGGCGGCAGAAGCACTTGAATTAATGAGAAATAACAATATCAATCAGTTACTCGTAACCGATAGTAATAAATTTATAGGAGTAATACACATACAAGAATTATTGAGAGAGGGAATTATTTAAAACAATCGAATCAGTTATTATGAACAAGAATCATTACGTAGCTATAATGGCAGGAGGAATTGGAAGTCGTTTTTGGCCAATGAGTAGAACCAATTATCCAAAACAGTTTTTGGATATTCTGAACACAGGTAGCACATTGATTCAGTCAACGTTCAATCGTTTTGCTCGTTTTATTCCAAAGGAAAATATTTATGTAGTTACTTCAGAACAATATAAAGCTATAGTTCAAGAGCAATTAACAGAAATCGATGCTGCCAATATTTTGTGTGAGCCATCAAGAAAAAACACAGCGCCTTGTATTGCTTATATTTCTTACAAACTGGCGCAACTCAATCCTGATGCCAATTTGATTTGTGCTCCTGCAGATCACATAATCACTGATGAAGAATCTTTTGAAAACATTTGTTTGAGCGCATTGACATTCACTTCAAACATCAAAGCTTTATTAACTTTAGGCATTAAGCCAACCAATCCAAATACGGGTTATGGTTATATCCAGTTTGAGCAAATGGCGGTGAGCAACAACGTTTATAAAGTAAAAACATTTACAGAAAAGCCTGATCGTGATTTAGCAAAAACATTTGTTGCCAGTGGCGATTTCTTATGGAACGCAGGCATTTTCGTTTGGCAAATTAAAAATATTGTAAAAGCTTTTGAAACATTATTGCCTGAGTTGCATGAAATGTTTGATGCTGAAAAAGAAAACTTCAACACAGAAAAAGAAACAGAAGCCATTGAAAGAATTTATCCTCAATGTGTAAATATTTCTATTGATTACGGCATTATGGAGAAAGCCGATAATGTTTATGTGATTCCTTCTTCATTTGGTTGGAGTGACCTTGGAACTTGGGCCAGTGCTTATGAAAATCTTGAAAAAGATTATCTTGATAATGCAGTTGCGGGAAACAATGTGATGATTATCGACGCTACAAAAAACATGATTCACGCCGACAATAAAAAATTGGTTTTGTTGCAAGGACTCGAAGATTTTATTGTAGTTGACACAAAAGATGTGTTACTCATTTGTAAAAAAGACAAAGAACAAGAGATCAAAGAATATGTAGCTGAAGTGAAAAGAAATAAAGGAGAGAAATTTATTTAAAAAATATTGGTTCACTTTCAAATTTTTCTGATTGACACCTGACATTCAAAGCAAACTTCCACAAGTTGGCACTACTATATTTACAGTGATGAGCGCATTGGCGTTAAAACACAATGCAATTAATCTCGGACAAGGCTTTCCAGATTTTCCCATGAATCCAAAATTGACATCGCTTGTCAATGAAGCCATGCAATCAGGTTACAATCAATATGTACATATGTGTGGCTTGCCTGCATTACGTGAACGGTTAGCTGAAAAGGTAAATGAAGATTACAATGCTAACGTCAATCCGGAAACTGAAATAACAGTTACACCTGGTGGTACTTATGCGATATACACTGCTTTCACTTCTATTTTACAGCAAGGTGATGAAGTGATTTTGTTTGAACCGGCTTATGATTCTTACATCCCGAATATAGAAGTAAATGGTGCTGTTGCGGTTCGTATTCCGCTTCAATTTCCCGATTATTCAATAGACTGGGATTTGGTTAAATCGAAAATCACAACTAAAACAAAGGCTATCATCATCAACACGCCTCACAATCCTACAGGAAGTGTACTTACGCAAGCGGACATTGAACAATTAAGAAATATTGTTGATGGTACTAATATTTTCATCGTCAGCGATGAAGTATATGAGCATTTGATTTTTGACAATAAAGAACATTTATCTATTCTTCGCTATCCTGATTTGAGAGCAAGAAGTTTTGTTTGTTTTTCATTCGGTAAAGTTTATCATTGCACCGGCTGGAAAATGGGTTATTGCATTGCCCCAGAATCGATGATGAAAGAATTCAGAAAGGTGCACCAGTTCAATTGTTTTACTTGTAATAGTCCGGTACAATTTGCATTGGCTGAATTTTTAAAAGACAAAACTCAGTACAGAGAACTAGGCTCTTTTTTACAAAAGAAAAGAGATTATTTCAAAACATTAATGGAGCAAACACCATTCAAGCCTTTGCCATCTTTTGGAAGTTATTTTCAATTGTATGATTATAGTAGTTTCAGTGATTTACCTGAAAATGAATTGGCCATTAAGCTCACTCAAGAAGCCGGCGTTGCCACTATACCCGTTTCGGCGTTTTATAAAACCCCTGTTGATAATAAAGTATTGCGATTTTGTTTTGCCAAGAAAGAAGAGACGTTGGAGGCGGCAGTGGAGAGGTTGGTGAAATTTTTTAAAGATTGATTTTTATCTAAATACCTAGCTTTGGCCTTAAGGCCAAAGCTAGGTATTTAGATAAA
>CALCNY010000234.1 GCA_937897585.1 uncultured Chitinophagaceae bacterium
CTCGTAAAGCTCTGCTGACTGTAGATGTAGATAATCTAAGTGCTAATGCAATATCTTTTATAGTAGTTTGCCTTTCCATTGGGTGCTAAAATTAGGATATGTTTTTGACAATGTTTTAGAAATTACCGGCACCCTTTCCGGCATCGTTATCGAATTTTAATATTAAAAAAAATCTAACGATTTTGTTTAAATGCAAAATATTATCTAATTATTAAACAAAAACTTTGGAAATTAATTCTTGTTTTTTTTGATTTTTTAAGAATGTTTTCATAATAGATTACATTCTCTATAACCTTAAATAAGAATTTCGAGTGTTTTTTGTTTAACCCACAAGCTTTATCGGGGTAAATAATTATTACACGACTTGTAATTAGAAATTAAAAAAGTTAAATTTGTTCATACAGAAAAAACATGAAAAAATCTCTATCTATTCTTTTATTGTTTTTTTACTCATTCTCTTTTTTGAAGAACAAGCTATTTGTTTCAAGGTTGTTCTTTTTTCTTTTGTTTTTTGCTTGTTTTTCATTCAATTCATCTGCTCAACTTACCAACGTTTTTAGTGATAATTTTGATAGAGGTTCTGGATCATCCTCCTCACTTACTACTTCTTTCACCGGGGGCACTCCAACCGCTTCCTATAATCAAACAACTACATCTACGGGAACGGGTAGGGGTTGCGTAGCAAGGTTGAATCAATATGTCACTACCAATTATTCTTTGCAATTGATGGGACCCGATAGCATGTTCATTAATCAAACTGCAGCTGCTGTTGGTTCAACACCTGATTTAAAAGCAAACAGCGTAGCAGGCTCAAACATCCTTCAATTGACAGCAGCTCCTAATCCTGCAATAATACCAACTGTGAGTCCGTTTTATGCTGTGAATTTTCCAGGAGTTCCTTCAGGTACCTATGTTACAGCATTCAGCGGCACTACTGTTACAATGAGTGCTGCTGCAACTACAACCAACTCAAATACTTTGGTAAGTTTTATCAATAATGGAAGTAATCAATCTAATGGTAGTGTATTTACTAGTGCTTCCACATCTGTTTACAGCTCTCCGTTTACAAATGTTCTTTCAAATACGGTTGGAGATGTGATTTGGAATTTCACCATGAAAACAAACAGATCTACAGCATTTAGTAACAACTCACTTCCTTGGACAGGAAATAAATTTGGAGCCGCAACAATAATTGGATGTACAAATAGCATTTTTTCAGGAGCAGGCGCTGGTAATGGTTATGCGGTTGTCATGCAAAAAGGAACAACTGCCAATACATTGAAACTGATAAGATTTGTGGGAGGATTATTAGGAACACAAACTGTTTTGGCGACATCTTCTGGAGATTTTATGACTTCAAACACTGAATATGTTAGTGTAAAGGTTGTTTTTTCACCTGCAGGTAATACTTGGAAGTTGTTTGCAAGAGAAGATGCAACTACAATGAATACTGATTTTACAACGGTTACAAGTCAATTAGGTTCAACCATTCAGGATTCCACTTATACTAGATCATCTACGCCACTTACCAACTTTGGCTTCTTTTGGATTTATGGTAATAATTCAACTTACAGTAGTAATAATTATTCGTCTTCAAATACAATTTACTTTGATAATTATAATGTGTTTGTCGATAAGTCAAATTATACGTTAAGCACCAACAGTTTAAATTTTCTTAATACCGAAGTTGGAGCAAACAGTGCCATAAAATCTGTGGTAATTGATGGATCAAATCTTGATGCTAATTTGGTATTAACGCCACCTGCAAACTTCCAGATTTCTGCTGATAGTGCAACTTTTGTTACCAATCCATCAACACTATCTATCCCAACAACTTCTGGAACATTAACAGGTAAAAAGATTTATGTAAGGTATAGCCCTACCGGTTACGGAGGTTATACTGGTGATATTGTATTTCCAAAATCAAATACAAAAATTTCATTGAGTGGTTATATAAGAACGTTTTATTACAATATAGGTTCTGGACTTAAAGTTGATACATTACCTTATTGGAGAGCAATAGCTGCGGATGTTGTGAGTTCCAATACACCTCTTGATTTCTCACATGATAGTGTATTATATAAAATAATAGGTCCATCTGCGCCATCTCAAATTTCCACTAACAGAACCTGGACAATCTCTGGTATAGGTACAAAAATAGTCTTGGGTGATCCGGCATATCCTCCTATCAAATTGGTAGACTCCATCACGATAAATACAGTTTCTCCAGTTGTATTAGATATCGCTAAATCTAATGATCCTACTAAAGGGAACTCGCTTTACATGAAAGCAACAGATACCTTATTGAATTTCGGGGAATTGGATTCTATTTCAGAAGTTCATTACGTAGTCTCTCCGCTTTATAATTATGTACAAAGTCCAAATTTTGGGAAATTATTTGCAAAAAATAAAGATGACGCATAATTTTTAATGGCGGGGAGAATATGGAAAATTTAGGGGATATCTTTGCAGCTATCACGCAATGGTATTGGTTTGCGTTAGCGGCCATTTTAGTGATTTTGGAAGTAAT
>CALCNY010000235.1 GCA_937897585.1 uncultured Chitinophagaceae bacterium
TAGATTCTTTAGGGACGCTTGACAATACCATTATTGTATTATGGGGTGATCATGGTTGGCATTTGGGAGATCATGATATGTGGGGCAAGCATACCAATTTTGAACAAGCAACTCGTTCGCCTTTAATCTTTGCCGCTCCGGGGTTAAAAGCTGGTAAAACAAAATCATTATCAGAACACGTTGATGTATTTCCTACCATTTGTGATTTAGCTAATTTGCCTATTCCTGCTCAATTACAAGGCAAAAGTTTGAAGCCAGTTATGCAAAACAAATCAACTACCGTTAACGAGTATGCGATGAGTCAGTATCCAAGAAAATTAAAAGGCACTGAGTTTAAAGAATTAGGATATACTGATGGCAAATTGATGGGATATAGTTTACGTACAGACAGATACCGTTATACCATTTGGTTTAACAATAGTTTTAATAGCAGTCAGCCATATGCGGATAGCAGAATTTATAAAAGAGAATTGTATGATTATGTAAAAGATCCTCTTGAAAAAGTAAATGTGGTGGATGAAGGCGATTACAAAAAAGCATTGGAAGATTTGCACAAGAAAATGTTGTCGTACCTAAAAAGTTATGAAGGCAAATAATAAATTATTTCATTCATTTTCGATTTGATTAAAAAAAATAAATAAAAACAAACGATAAAAATTTAAAAAGTCATGTCTAAGAAAGTAGTTACCATGGGAGAAATTATGTTGAGATTATCAACTCCCGATTTTAAAAGATTCGTTCAAGCCGATACATTTGATGTTACTTATGGCGGCGGTGAAGCCAATGTGGCAGCAGCTTTGTGTAATTACGGTTTGAAAGGAACTTTTGTAACTAAGGTGCCAAATAATCCAATTGGTCAGTCTGCGATTAATCATCTTCGTCGTTATGGTGTAGACACACAATTCATTGCAAGAGGTGGCGACAGGTTAGGCATTTATTTTCTTGAAACCGGTGCTTCCATGAGAGCATCACAAGTTGTTTACGATAGAGCAGGAGCTTCAATTGCAGACGTTGATGCTTCGGAATTTGATTTTGATAAAATATTCGAAGGCGCTGATTGGTTTCATACAACTGGCATCACACCTGCTTTAAGTGACAAAGCAGCTGCATTAACTGAAGCTGCATTAAAAGCTGCCAAAGCAAAAGGCATTACTACAAGTATCGATTTGAATTACAGAAAGAAATTATGGAGTAAAGAAAAAGCAAGAGAAGTGATGACGAAATTATGTCAGTATGTAGATGTTTGTATAGGCAACGAAGAAGATGCTGATACGACTTTAGGTTTTAAAGCAAAGGATACTGATGTTACTAAAGGCGAATTGAATCTCGATGGTTTCAAAGATGTATTCATGCAAATGAAAGAAAAATTCGGATTTAAGTTCATCGCTTCTTCTTTAAGAGAAAGTCATAGCGCGAGTGATAATGGCTGGAGTGCATTGGTTTATGATGGCAATGATTTTTACCATACCAAAGAATACAATGTAAGAATTGTGGATCGTGTAGGCAGTGGCGATAGTTTTGCCAGTGGTTTAATTTATGGTTTGGTTACTGGAATGCCAATGAATGAAGCTGCTGAATTTGGTGTTGCGGCAAGTGCATTGAAGCATACTATTCCAGGTGATTTGAACCACGCCACTTTAAGTGAAGTGAAAGATTTGATGAAAGGAGATGGAAGTGGAAGGGTGCAACGTTAATTGAATTTTATAAATACCAATGAATTAAGCAACGCTATTTGAGTTTAATTCATTGGTATTCAGAAAATAAAAAAAACCTTTTTTTATTATTTTCTTCATGTTTTTTTTTCAATATTATTTTGAAAGAAAACTCAGAAGCAAAAGTTTTATTCAAGAAAGAAACGTATTGAACTCAGAAGCAAACGTGTTAATTCAGAAGCAAACTTTCGTCCTTTCACACAGCCATCTACACCTGCACAAGTATAAGTGTGCAAACTCGTGGATCGCGAAAACGTTGGTTTGGGAATAATTTCCTTCTGGAGGCTTTTGAGGCATCAGGGTTATCTGGCTGGGGTTTTAAAGTGACTCACCTCATATCTTTGGCACTGCTTGGAACGTGTTTTTAGCTGTTTCGAAAAAAAATCGATTGTCTAAACTTTAACTCCAAAAAGGAGTATATTGAAACACCACAAACAACGCACAATTCCACCTAGATTGTTGTGATTATGCTTTTTTGCATGTTTGTTGTCATTACTTGAATTGCCTGAGAACCGATGGAGTTGTATGATATGTGTATTTTTAATGCATTGGTCTTTATATGGGGTGTCTAATCATGTGTGGTAGGGTAAAGAAGGCTATGCATTGGAATTTTGTACGTGAACAACATGTTACGGGACATGGTTTTTAAGTTGTAGTTGGGGAATAATTCGAGCATAATGGGCCTGAGGTGAAGCATAATGGGCTATTTTTGAGCATAAAAAGCTTATTCTTTGAAAAAATTATAGGAGAGCTTTTGGAGCATAAACGGCGGTTCCTTAGCTAAGCTCTCATAC
>CALCNY010000236.1 GCA_937897585.1 uncultured Chitinophagaceae bacterium
TTAATTGAAATTGTTAAGCAATCAGATGACGATAAATCTAAATATGATGATTTCAATAACATCATCGTCTTTACTGGCGAACGAGGTAAAGGAAAGTCTTCTTCAATGATTTCCTTTCTTGATGCTCTAATTGATAAGGAAAATGACAAACATAAAGACTTTTTTAAATTAGATGATTACCAATATCTAAACAATAAGTCATTTGCAACCATTGACATTATTGACCCTTCTTTATTTAGTAAAAATGAAAGTTTGTTTGAAATTATTTTAGCGAAAATGTTTCAAAAATTTCAAATAGCTCTCAAAGATAATAATTCAAATATTTCGCAAGATGATAAAAGAGAATTAATACAACATTTTCAAGAATCTTTTGAGAATTTAAAAATAATAAATACTGATCCTAAAGAACTTTATAAAAAGGAATCAATTGAAGCTTTGAGTAAATTAGCAACAAGTAGTAATCTCAGAGAAAGCTTTAAAAAATTAGTTGATTGTTTCTTGTATAAATTTGAAAAAAATAAAAATTATATTGTTTTTGCAATTGATGACTTTGATTTAAATATTTCAGGAGCTTATGAAATGCTTGAAGACATTCGTAAATTTTTAATACAAAAAAAGATTTTAAAATAGAAATTCTTTACTTGTGCGAAATAATCAAATTCTAAAGATTACATATTATTCACCTTATTTATCATCTTCAATGTCCAATCCATTTCTATTGATAAAAAATTATTTTTAGCAGACCATTCACTAGCATTCAAAATTTTATCAAGACCTGAAGTTTCTTTTTCAAGTATTTCTCTATACTTTGATAGCGATGCCAACGCTTCATTTTTCTTCTTAAGTCTTAAGTTAATTATTGCTTCAACTTTTGATAAATTTATAGATGGGCAGACTTTAAGTGATTTTGCTTTGGCAATATATTCTAATGATTCTAAGTTTTTTTCCGGGGTATCATAAGTATTTATATTCACTAAAGCCATCAATAAATAATCATCCTCAGTTCCTACTTTAGCGTTTACATTTCTGCTAACCAGATTGTAACAATCAGAAAAATGGTGCTTATTGAATTCCAGAATTGCATTTGAAGAGTTTACCAATGATACATACACATCATAATTTTTGTCTTCAAATTTTATCGGAGTACCTATTTTACTTATTCTGTCATCAAGTGCCGGATGAGTTCCTTCTCCGGATAATGCTAAATAATTACCGGTGTTTATGCAGTACTTTTTTATTTTTTCTAATGCGGATGACAAGGCTAATGGATCAGTTTTAATGTATTTCATTAACTCAACCGCATATTTGTCTGCATCTGTTTCTTGTTCTCTTGAAAATTTCAACCCAAGCCTTTCATTAATTGATTCAGCAATGCTGTAAGATAAAATTGCTGTACTCATTGTAAGAGCACCAGGAGTATAGTATTCATTATTAGCAGCAATGTAACCGTCGGCAACAGCAGCAACAGTTGTGGCTAACGCAGCCCAAAATTCCGCTCTTTTTTGCCTTTGTAATGCCTTGTTGATGTTTACTATATTATGATCAAGTACAAAATGAGAAATTTCATGTGCAAGAATTGCAATTAACTCTGCTTCGGAATTTATTGTTGACAGTAAACCTGTTGTTACAAACATTGTACCATTAGAAGCCATAAAAGCATTGGGTACAATATCCTTAACAATTATGATACTTACAATTCCAGGTCTTCCATCAGATAGTTTTTCAGGGTATATTTTATACGCGATTGAATACAGATAACTTTCTAAATAACTATCATAAAAAATCAAATTATTTCTTCGTAATGAATTTGCATATTCTATTATTTCCTCGTCGAGTTCATTTCTCATTTTATATTGCATCCCAGATTTCAAAATGTTTTGATATGCACCACTCTGTAATGCCTGCACTTGCCAAAACTCTTTTATATTAGATATATTGAATGAAACTTTCTCAAGTTTATTTAAATCAATAGCAATATTTTTATCATTTACTTTAAAATTTGCGTACATCACTCCATAATCATCCTTATCTAAAAAAGTCATTTCAAAGTTTGTACCGGATGGTATAGACTCCAATTTTTTATTCGTTATTCCTTTTAACTGAAAAGTAAGTTGTGTAAATGCAAATAAGGAAAGAAATAAAAATGGAAGTACTAATAATTTTTTCATAATTGAATATCTGATGTCTTAAAAATGTTTGGAGCAATCTACTAAAACAATAGTTGTGATGTATATTTTATTTGATTGAATTAATAGGCGTGAAAAAAATGGGTGATTTCGTAACGTTGTGCAAATAGTTTTTGAACGAAACTTTAAGAAAGTAAACCCAGCTTAGTGACTTCATATTGTCAGTCACTAATTATTTTTTTGATTAATGGAAAAGATTGCGAATAAAATCTATAACTATGTCAGTATGGTAAAAATCATAAAGCAGATTGCCATAATAATTGCAAGTCCTATTAGTGTAAGAATGCTCTTTGTTATTTTCAAATAATTTCCTTCTTCACTAAATATTGCTGGCTTCGTTTTACTTTTTTCATCACCTGTGGAGATATCATATACTTTTGAGTAATCCTCTGTAGTAATCACTAAATATTTCCCTCCCAGAATAAACTTTACGTCATCGATATCATTGTTGTTATTTTCAAATCTGCGTAAAATAGCACCAGTAAATGCATCATATAAAATAGCATCTACAATCGCGCCCTCACCCAAGAAGAAATTACCTATTTGGCAACGCATTAATTATCTAAAAGAAAACCAAATACTCATTCCTGATTTTTACTTCCTTATTCTCCTATTCCCAAAACTTAGTCATCGACACCAATTCACCACATTCCTCTGTAGCAATCACCTGTTGTATCTAAATAAACCCAGATTTATCTAAATTAATCTAGATTTATCTAAATTAATTTAGATAAATCTGAATTAAAAAAAATCAATAACTGCTCAAATAATTTAATCTTTTACACATCGTACTGTAACACCCGATCTTTGATCAAGGCAATTATATATATTGGTAAGATTTGGATTATCAAGCGTGAGATCTGTATTTGTCAAAACTTTAAACATAGGAATTGGATTATTATTTACATCCCTATTTATTCCAACAAACCATGATTGAATGCCCATGCCATAATACACAGGAGTACCACCCAAACAATCATTAACCCTCAAGCCACCGGGAACACCTGTAAAACCACTGTTATTAGTAGCGCCGATATTGGGAGTCAACCAATGTGTAAAACCTGTTTCTTTCAAATGACTTCCGGCAACATACCAGCCACCGTTACAATTTATTAAAACATCCCATTCGCTAGCGGTTGGAATATGCCAACCCTCAGGAGCCAGTCCTCTTGGGTCATTTACCGCATACCAATTATATAGTTTACCATATACTGCATTGTTAGTAGAATCGTTATTATACCAACACCATGCTCCTGTTGTTAAGTTCAACCATTCGGTTGCGTCAGTAACTTGTGGAATAGGATCTCCATTTTTATAGGTAACCACATCCAGATTTTTAGCCATCCACACCTGATTGCATAAAGTTGAAACATTTCCGCAAGCTGAAATATCCGGGATACTATTATTACCAATTTGAAATACAAAATCAATGGCGTTGCTTTGTGTATGGTTGCTGATATCCTGAGCAAAAATCTGAGAAGGTGCTGAACCACTGCAGAGGTAACTGATGAAATCATAAGTTCCATTTGCAGATAAATACCTGCATTCGTAAAATCCATTTTTAGATAAAATGATTCTACCATTGGAAACTGGATTACCATTACAATCTTTCACCATTCCTGAAATATGTCCTTCAATACTTGGTTGTTGTGGAATTGTGATATCACCTAAATCAACAGGTTCAGCGTTGGTAACAAAATACCTATTTAATAAAACACTTCCACATGCATTGCCACCAACTACTTCCATCCTAACTGCTGCATTAGCAGGTGCGCCTCCAAATATTTCTCCATTGTCATCCGTAAATCCATGATTGCAATAACCTCCATATCCTTCCTCAAATAACCTTACTTCCACGTTCGCTGCAGGTGTGCCGTCTTCATTTAAAATCCTGCAATGATGAGGCACATGCGGATGCGGATTATCACAATTCCATGTTGAGAAATGTGCTACTTCGCCAACGTATTGATTACCTTCTTTTCTTGCGGTTCCTTCTTCTTTCCATAAACCTGTGGTTTCATCAAAATACCACAAAGGAATTGTTGCAGGTGCATAAACGGCCAAAGATGATGGTATAGATAAAGTAAGTGTGGATTTATAACCCTGAGCTATTTGCAATAATTCACCAGTATTGTTTGTTAACTCTACCTCAATCATACCATATGAATCTAGAATATTCAGATCTCCGTTCGCTCTCAAACCTCGTAAATCACCTGGCATGATGCCTGCAATATCAGATGCGGTAGGATCTATAAAGTGTGCGCTTACATTAACCGTACCTGTATAACTGACACCAGTAGCCGCAGTTTTAATTCCGTTGGCAGGTAAACTGATGATAGAGCCGTTGACCAAGCGAACATCACCACCGGCTGTTGCACTTATCGTACCGACAACTTCTTTACGCGTCAATTTTATTCTGAAAAAATTTGTTTTTCCTTCTCTCGCTGTAAATGTTTTGGTCAATTTAAAATAACCAATCTTGTTGATAGTGAAAGTTGCAGCGGTCTTATTAAAATCTACATTTTTGATTTCAAAATATCCAAACTGATCAGTATTTACTAAAGCATTTCCTACTCGAATGATGGCATCTTGCATAGCAGCATTGTTTTCATCAGTAACAAATCCGGAAATGGAAGCCTGTACTTTGCTCGTTAAATCAGGATTTGAATTATCAGGGTAAACTAATGGCTCGATACCACTTTTTTGACA
>CALCNY010000237.1 GCA_937897585.1 uncultured Chitinophagaceae bacterium
GATTCACCTTTTACAATTATTGTACCTTTTGTTTCAATGTCATTTTTTACGCCATGGATTTCCAAAGTTCCTTTCACAATTACAGGATAAGTGCCGTCTTTAGCGAAATTTACTTTATCAAGGTTTGTTATTTTTCCTTTGAAAGTTGATTTCGGAAACTTGTCGCTTTCCATGTAATTTTCATTGAAATGCTCTTGTAACAACTGGCTCCAGAATTCGAATCCTTTTATCAGAATAGAGAATTGCATATCCCCTGTAGCAGGATTTAAAGCACTGAGTACAGACTTATTAGTTCCAGTAATGTCTTCTAATCCAGTGCCGGCGTCAAACCAAGCTTTACCTGTTTTTGTTGTTAGTAGTTTCGTTTGTGCATTGATGTTATTGAACGAAATAACTGCTAATGCGAGAATGATTATTTTTTTCATGATTATATTTTTCAAGTTTTAAATAGAAAGTAAATTTGAATTGGTTAAGCTGAAAGATTTCAAAATAACCCATGAGCTTTATTGATTGGCACTACAAGTTTTTAATTGGGCAATTTTGTCACTAGGAATCAAATCCATTCCGTCGTCAGCATTATTGTAGCCATCACACCCTGTATAAATTCCTTTTATATTAACACCACCTCCAAGTTTGATATTTGATTTTATTTTAGAAAATTCAATGCTATCGAAACTGCAATTGATAAGTTTGGCTTCTCCTGCTTCAATGAAAACATGTTTGTTGGTACTGTCGATTTCTTTTACAATTCCTTTTACAGCTATATTTTGATTATTAAAGATAGAGTCTGAAAAACGAAAATTACTATCTAATGAATTAAACAGTTCAGTTGCGGTCAATTCTTTTACAGGCTTAGAATCAGCTGCAGTTAATGGTTTTTTTGTTATGACGTAAAAAACAACGATCGCAGTTGCTAAACCTATAACAAAAAGCGTGAGTAGTATTTTTTTCCATTTTTTCATATTCATTAATTATTTGGAGTTCCTGCATTGATCCAGCATTGTAATGCTAGAATTTCGTTTGAAGATAGGGGTGCGCCTGGAGGCATTGATTTTTCAATAATACAACGCTGATTGATTCTACCTGCTGACGCCGCAACCTGTGTGTGATTTTCAAGTACTACTCCTGCTGCTGCAGTACCTGCGTCATGACATCCTGAATAAGCACATTTGCTTTGCATCAAGGGATTGATGGCTGTACTGTATTTGGCATCTATAGTGCTGCAGTCTACATTACTACCATAAAGTAAATCTTCTTTATCGTAATAGCAGCTACTAACAACAATTGAAACAAAAGTTATTGTTAGCATTGAGAAAAGAATTTTTTTTGAAATCATTTTACTTTGTTTTGAAAATATAAAAATTGTTTTTTTTATTTAAAGTTCGCCGAATATTAATTGTTAGGATATCCTTGATTTACCCAGTCTGTGAAAACGCCTTGTATGAAGGTAGTCCATGCTGAAGTATTTGTTGGAGGCATGTTATGCTGACCTGTAGCATACACACAAAGTGTAGAAGTTGATGTTCCTCTTGCTCTACCAATAAAAGTCATTAAATTACTGGTCCATGTAGTTCCCGAGCTAGTTCCAACAATATCAGCATAAGTTGTCCATGAATTATTGTGATTATGACAACTAATATTTGCTCTTCCACAAGTGGTATTGATTGTAGGTTTCACATCGGTAGCAAAATGAACCGTTGCAGGAGCATTGATGGTCACAGAACCTGTTGCCGAACATCCTTTAGTATCTTTTACAGTAATGGTGTAAGTGCCACCAGCAAGAGGTGTAAAGGTTGTAGTGCTTTGGAAAGTGGTTCCATTGATGCTGTATGTATAAGGAGCGACACCATTAGCACCCGCACAAACAATTGAATTGTTGGCGCAATTGGCTCTCGAACTTGTTGGTGTACCCGAAGCTGAAACTGGAGGACATGCTAAAGAAACTGCAGTTGCATTTGATGAACATCCATTTGCATCTTTTGCAGTAACGGTATAAGCTCCAGAAGAAAGGGCGCTAAATGTTGAAGTACTACTGTAAGCACCACCACTCAAACTATATGTGTATGGAGAAGTTCCTCCTGAAGCTGATGCTGTGATTGATCCATTGGCACCATTTGTCGGATTCGATGGTGTATTCGTAACGTTGATGGTAACACCTGTACAAGGGTTTGTTCCTACTAAAGTAACTTGAGTAGAACCTATACAACCATTCGTGTTTTTGGCAGTTATTGTATAAGTTCCTGCAGCCAGGGTATTAAATATATTACTTGCTTGGAAATTTACTCCATTAATACTGTAAGTGTAAGTGCCAGATGGAGAAGCCGTGGCAGTGATTGATCCATTTGATTGGCCGATAGTTGGGGCAATTGAAGTTGTGGTAACGGTAATAGTTACACCTAAACAAGGGTCAACCGATCCTAATACTACAGCCATCGGAGCACTTGTACATCCATTTTGATTTTTTGCAACTATTGAGTATGAGCCTGCAGCCAAATTGCTAAAAGTATTGCTTGTTTGGAAAGAACCGCCATTTAAGCTATATGTATAAGTACCAGTAGGAGTAGTCGTAACTGTAATCGAACCATTTGATTGACCTGATGTAGGGTTGACATGAGTTTCAGTTAAGGTGATGGTCAATCCTGCACAAGGGTCAACCGCATTTAGTGTAACACTTAATGGATTACTAGTGCAACCCGTAAGGTTTTTTGCAACAATAGAGTAAACACCTGCTCCCAAATTAGTGAAAGTATTACTAGTTTGAAAGGCACCACCATTTATACTGTAAGTGTAATTCCCTGTGGGATTAGGCGTTACCGTTATTGAACCGTTATTTTGTCCAGTAAAAGGACTTGTATGAGTTTCTGATAAAGCTATGGTGATGCCACTGCATGGATTCAATGTGTTAACAACCACCTGAGTTGTTCCAAAACAACCATTAGGATTTTGTGCTGTTATTGTGTATGTACCTGCAGCCAATCCTGTAAATGCGCCTAATGCCTGAAAATTAATACCATCCAAACTATAAGTGTAAGATGAACCACCACCTGAAGCAGTGGCATTTATGGTTCCATTGGATTGTCCAGCGGAAGCATCAGTTGCAACAGCTTGAATGGAAATATTTACACCTGCACAAGGGTCGGCGGCTGAACTTATAATAACAGTATCTTGATCTGAACAACCTACAGCATTTCTGCCATGTACAACATATGTTCCTGCTGCTAAGTTTGTAAAATTACCACTTGATTGAAATGCACCATTTCCTAAACTAAACTCAATGCCACTACCGCCAGTTGCAGTTGCTGTTATTGTACCATCAGAATGATTAAATGAAGCGTTCGTGTGTGTAGTAGAAATTTGAAAGTTTAGATCTTCACATCTAATTTGATGCTGGCAACTGATTATCGAATAAGACAATGCAGTTAAAAGAAAAAAGGAAAGAAGAATCAAGCTTTTTTTCATAAGAATTAGTTTTTCAAGTTTTGATAAAAAGGTGTTTATTTTATTGCTTGCAAAGGAACATTATTTTATAACAAAAAACCATGCCAATAAATGTCAAACCGACTCATTAACGAGTTCTTAACATAAAATGTGCAAAATATGTTACAATAAAAAACCCATCACAAATTAATGTGATGGGTAGACGAAAGTTATAATAATTTTAATCAGAGAATTTATGCCCTGCGTTAACCCAAGCAGTGATTTGTGCTTTTTGGGTTGCATTTAATCCCTGAGGCGGCATGTTGCCCTGAGAAACGCATCTCACATTGATTCTGTCCCATTTTGAAACGATAGAACAATCTGCATCTAAATTCACACTACCATCGTTACCTCCGTTAAGATGACAATTACCACATTTTGAGCTTACAATACTTTTTACGTTTGTAAAATTAGGGCCCGCAGTAGCGTTACCAACCGAAACTACTTGAGTTTTCGTACAACCATTTACATCTTTCACTCCCATTGTATAAACGCCGGCAGCAAGACCAGTAAAAGTATTTGAACTTTGATATACGCCACCATTTTTATTGTAGGTAAATCCAGTAGAACCGGAAGCAGTTATTGTGATACTACCTGATGGAGTAGATTCGCAAGGAACTGTTGTAACCACGGAGTTAGAGATTGTGATGGTGGTATTCAAACAAGGATCTGCTGGTGCAGGAGTGGTAGTTTTCTTGCAACTAAAAAACATAGTTAGCATTAAGCCACTTAGTAAAATCGAAAATGGGATTGTTTTTTTCATTTTTTTTTGTTTTGTTATAAGACGTTATCAATTTGATTTTTGAAGCTTTCTGTAATTTTTTCAGTTAGATGGGTTTCATTCATTCTGTATGCAATATCAATCATATTGCTAAAAGCTGTTTGCCCGGAAATTCCATGTCCGATGATGACAGGTTTTGCAACTCCTAAAACAGGCACACCTCCATAAGATTCGAAATTAAATCTTTCAAAATGTTCGTCATTTAAGTTGCGGCGTTTGGAAATGTCATAAACACTTTCTGCCATTTTCAATACAACATTTCCGGTAAATCCTTCACAAACCATTACATCGGCTTTATTCATTAAGATGTCGCGGCCTTCAATATTTCCGATGAAATTAATCTGAGAATTTTCTTTTAAAAGTGGAAAAGTGGCTTGAGCTAAGATGTTTCCTTTTCCTTCTTCTTCACCAATATTTACCAAGCCTACTTTAGGATTTGCAATTTCAAGTATATGTTCTGCAAACAAAGAACCCAATATGGCAAATTGATTTAGGTTTTCTGGTTTGCAATCTGCGTTTAGTCCAACATCAACCAATAATCCTAAAGAACCATCTTCTCTTGGTATGTAAGCGCCAATCGTTGGTCTGGAAATGCCTTCGATAGTTTTGATGCTAAATAGCGCACCCACCATCATAGCTCCCGTATTTCCTGCACTAATGAATGCATCTATTTTTCCTGTTGCCAATAAATGAAAACCTACTGCTATTGAAGAATCTTGTTTTTCTTTTAGTGCTTTAGTTGGATGTTCGTGCATTTCGATTACCTGAGTGGTAGGAACGATTGTGTAAGTTCCATCTGGAATGGGATGATTTTGAAGGTGTGAATTAATAGATGCTTCATCACCAATCATCACAATGTGAACATTATTTGTTTGATTGCTTAAATAAGCTACTGCACCTTTCACTGCTTCGAGGGGGGCAAAGTCACCGCCCATCATGTCTAATCCAATTTTTACCATTGGTGTAAAATAAACTAAAAATTCCAAAATCCTGATATGAATTCTTTCAATCAGGATTTTGGAATAAGAAATTAAAAATTATTCAATTATGCTTTAAGAGGTGCTTTTTCAGCAACCAACTTTCCTTTATAATATAATTTCCCTTCGCTAACGTGAGCACGATGACGTACGTGAATTTCACCTGTTGTTGAATCAACACTTAATGTAGGTTCACTAGCTTTATAGTGAGTTCTTCTTTTTGCACTACGTTGTTGTGAGTGGCGCCTTTTTGGATTTGGCATGACAGTATAATTTTAAATATTAAACGTTAATTGTTATTGTTTTTGAACTGGTCCAAACCTTTCCAAAGCGCATTGGCATTGTGCTCTTCATGTTTGGTTTCCATTTCTTTTAATTTATCAAGAACTTCTTTGTTGCATTGTGGACCTCCGATTTTATCTGGTGCACACATTTTTTGAAAAGGAATACTGAGTAAGGCAAATTCATAAATCCAATCGCCAACATTCAGATGACTCTCATTTCTTGAAAGGTAAAAGACGTCGGGGTCTTCTTCCTGCTCATTCATTTCTTCAGGGTTATCAACTAGCTTTACCAACATGTTGAATTCATCCCAAAGATCAATAGGCAGTGGATTTCCACATCTGTCGCAAGTAACTAATGCTGTGCCACCAACCTCAAATTTCAGTAGCATGAAACCACTGTTTTTCTCTAGTAGCATTTTTACATTAGCAACAGGAAATTGAAAATCCTGAATACCTTTTTCAGCAAAGAACTTTTCATCCAATTCGTAATTAAACTCATGAACACCGGGCTTCAATCCCACAAAAGCAACCTCAAATGTCCTCTTGTTAGCCATTGTGTTCAGTTTAAAGGAGTGCAAAGGTATATTAATTTTGCGAATTATCAGAGCATTAAAGAGAATATTCTGCAGAATTAGGCTAAATTTCAAAATAAATCAGTCTGTTTTGCTGAAACTCACTGATTTATTTTGCTTGAATAATAAAATTCAACCAAAAAATCACCCATAATTTGATATGAACCTAAAGAAAATAGACATTTCAATAATATTATTGTTAGTTTTTGCTGTGCTGATCCATCTTTTTTCAGTGAATCCAAATTGGGTAGAGCATTACTACAGCAACGAAATATTTCTCGCTATTTCAAATTTTCGATGTCTTGTATTTGGAAAAATTGTTTTTAGTTTGGGTGACATTCTTTACGGAGTATCTTTTTTTGCGCTGATTTTCCTTTTCATTCGATTTATGATTGCCCTTTTCCAGAGAAAAATTACTGCAATAGAATTTAGGATTTCTTTAAAGCGCTTTTTTTTAATGTGCTTGGTGATTTACCTAGTGTTTAATGTTTTTTGGGGATTGAATTACAACAGATTGGGGATTGCTACACAAATTGGATTAGACTTAAAGAAATATGACAGTAATGAATTGAAATCATTAAATGCTATACTAGTTGAAAAAACAAATCTCTCAAAAAAAGCCATTGTTGTCAATCACGTAGAATACCCTGATAATAAATCCTTGTTTATTCAAACGAAAAAAGCATACGATGCAGTTGATGACAGTTATAATTTTTTGACGTATAAAAATCCAGCTGTAAAAAAATCAATCTGGGGTTGGCTAGGTAATTATTGGGGTTTTACGGGTTATTACAATCCATTTACAGGTGAAGCGCAATTGAATACAACAGTGCCGAAATTTTTATTGCCTTTTGCTGCTTGTCATGAAGTGGCTCACCAACTAGGTTATGCCAAAGAAAAAGAAGCCAACTTTGTTTCTTATCTAGTTGCAAAAAAATATAATGACAGTCTATTTCTGTATTCTGCTTATTTGGATTTGTTTTTTTATGCCAATCGGAATTTGTATTCACAAGATTCAACTTCGGCTAATCGATACCGAGAGTTGCTGTCAGAAGATGTAAAAAAAGACATTGCAGAATTGGTGAGATTTAATAAAGCCCATCGCAATTTTATGGAGCCAATGATTTCAAAAATTTACGATTTGTTTTTGCGTTCCAATCAACAGCCACAGGGAATGATGAGTTACGATGAGGTTACAGTATATTTAATGGCGTATTGGAAGAAGAGTGGTACAATTTGACAATTAGTTAATTTGATAATTGGTTAATTTGGTAATTTGTTGATGATTTGATTTGTTGATGTGGATATTGAAAAAAAATATCACGAGTAAAATATGAATAATTATTTAAAGTTTTTGATTTCGTTACTTGTCCCATTAATAGTTGGTGGCATTAGCGGTGGGTTTACTGTTTCTGCAATTAATGGTTGGTACGCAACAATAAATAAGCCCTGGTTCAATCCGCCGAATTGGATATTTGGCCCTGTATGGACTTTGCTTTATGTAATGATGGGAATTGCTTTTTATTTAATCTGGAAATCAGATACAGCAGCAGCTATGAAAAATCAAGCGATTACTTTGTTTTTCGTTCAGCTTGCTGTGAATTTCTTTTGGTCGATTATTTTCTTTTATTTACAACAACCGGGTTGGGCGTTTCTTGATATTGTAATCATGTGGGTGATGATTTTACTCACTATGTTTTCATTCGGAAAAATATCGTCAGCAGCTTCTTGGTTGTTGGTTCCTTACATTTGCTGGGTAAGCTTTGCTGCTGTGTTGAATTTTGCTATTTGGAAAATGAATTAATTTGATGATTTGGCAATGTATTAATTTGGAAATGAAATCACGATCATCATCAAATTTTCACATCATCAAATCAACAAATTACCAAATCGACTCATTACCAAATTATCAAATTAAAAACTATTCTTCCACATCATACTCTCCACCGGCCTGTTAGGCTGGCCGCTATATTTGGCATTTTTCTTCTGATTGTATTTTACTTCAATTTCACCTTCAACTGGGAAATAAATCAATTGTCCTATGGGCATTCCTTTATAGACTCTTACTGGTTGTTTAACCGAAATCTCTAAAGTCCAGTTGCCACAAAATCCAACATCGCCTTTTCCTGCAGTTGCATGAATATCTATACCTAAGCGGCCTGTAGAGGATTTTCCTTCAAGAAAAGGGACATGAGCATGAGTTTCTGTATATTCTTCTGTAACGCCCAAATAAAACATGCTTGGTAGCAAAACAATTCCTTCATCAGGGATTTCGAAATGTTTGATGGTATTGTGTTTTTTTGCATCTAACTCTTCGTTTTCATATGTAGCCAGAAATTTCCCCAGATGTACATCGTAGCTATTGCTACCTAAACAGTCACGTAAATAAGGTTCAATTTTAATTGTGCCTTTATTCATTTCTTCCAATATTCTTTTATCACTTAAAATCATTTGTCGTTAGTTAGTTGTTTATTTGTAAAAATAATTTTTTCATTTTTTAATTGAACACTTCGAAGTAATATATGCCATTGGTTTATCAACAAAATATCAACGAGGCCGCAAAAGTAGGCGTTTGGCATATTACAGAAAGTGAAGATTTTTTTTTAGAATCTGTGTTTCCACAAAAAGAAATTAATCATCCTCTTAAGAGATTACAGCATTTAGCTGGAAGATACTTGTTGAAAAAAATATCTCCAGATTTTCCTTTGGATTTGATAAGAGTAAACTCAGTAGGTAAGCCCTATTTGGAAAACGAGAATTGTCATTTCTCTATTTCGCATTGCGGAGCTTACGCAGCTGTTATCATTTCTGAAAATGTAAATGTTGGGATTGATATTGAAATGCCTAGTCAAAAAATAGAAAAAATCAAACATAAATTTTCTTCAGTCAAGGAGCTTGAATTTTTTGATTCAATCAATATCTCCTCATGGCAAAAGTTAACTGTAATTTGGTCAATCAAAGAAGCGATGTTCAAATATTATGGAAAAGGGCAGATTGATTTCCAAAAACATTTATGCATTGAAAAAATCTTGTTCAAAGAAAACAACATAATCGCAGCATGCATATTAAAAAAGAACGAAGAAATTAATTTAACAGCAGTATCAACGATAATTGATGGTGTAATCATAACCTATGTGATGAAAATAAATCAGGATTAATCGTCATTCCGTTTACTAACTTTAACTTCAATAGTCCATTCGCTTCCGCTTTTGATATGAAATTTTTCTGCAAAATTATCCTGGTTGATCGCGAATGACAATTCCATTAGACTATTCAGATAGGCGAGAGGTTTGCCTACAGGAACATCTCCAAATGTTGATTCAAAAGGTATCCGACCAAGAAAGAAAGTTTTACCATTTTCGAAAATCGTCACTTTTAAATAAGTGCCTTTACTGATGTTTAATTTTTTCACCATTTCAGCAGGAATATTTGTCCATATGTTACCGTATTGAACATCATGTGCCGGAATATTCCCTTTAATTATTTCTCCCTCAAGCAGTGCTTTTTGATAACTGATTCTTTCTACTGTTTGTGGCAATTGTTTCCCAACTTGTTCAAATGAAATCAAGCCCGATGCTAATCTTGCCGCCGTGTATGCGTATACGTCACGTCCATGAAAAGTGTAAGATTTTTCTGAGCCTTTTCTTCTGTTAACCGCTTCATCAATTTCTCTAACCTCAGCTATGCCTTCGGTTTCAGTGATTAATGTAAAAGTTCCATTATCTGGTCCCACTAAATAATGACCTGTTGTAGTTTTGATGACAACTGATTTTCTGTCTGTGCCTACGCCAGGGTCAACCACCGAAACGAATACTGTTCCGGCGGGCCAATAAGGAACGGTTTGATTGAGACGATAGGCTGCTTCCCAAATATTATATGCAGGAATTTCGTGTGTCAAATCAAATAATTTTAAAGAGGCATCTACATTCATCGCTACGCCTTTCATGGCTGAAACAGCTCCGTCTTTCAACCCAAAGTCTGTTTGAAAAACGATTATTTTATTCTGTCCAAAAATGTTGTTGAATAGAAATAAAAAGATAAAAAATGAAAATATTTTTTTCATAAATGATGTATTTAAACAATTAAAAAAGCGCTTACAAAGTAAACGCTTTTTATGCTTTTTGAAATTTGTAATTTTTAGAAGTTAAATGAAACTTTGCTGAATAATCTTCTTCCATTGAAACCCATCTGAACCGATTCCCAAGCACCTCCAGTTTCATTATCAAAAGATTGATATCGCGCATTTTGAACTGCGGCAAAATTGGGGTGAACGTTGAAAACATTATCAACACCAAAAAAGAAAGCAACTTTTTTAGAAAGTTTTACCGAGCTGTACAAGTCAACTGTTAACTTGGCTTTATAAATAAATTCTTCTTTAGCAACATGTACTCCATCAGTGTAGCCATAAGGGAAACTCTGGGTCGTTGCGTCGTAATAAGCTTCATATCCGTCAAGTCCTACATAAGGATCTATTCCTGTGAAACTTCCTGAAATGGCTGGGTCACCTAAACCTCCAGTGTTAACTGCAGATTTTAAACCGCCCCAACCGAATCCCATTGTTTTCATTTTTCCAAAATAATTTACATGTGTTCCAAATGTCCATTTTTTAAAAGTATAGTCTACTGTTAAATTGAATTTCATATTTGGAGCAGATGCTTTAAGAAAAGCTTCTTCTCTGTCGCTGAAAAATGTTTTACGATGTACATAACTATCATTCAAAACATCCGGGATATTCACTTTATCAATTTTCATAGATTGGAAGTTTCCTGCTAGTAAAGCTTTGATTGATTTGTGTAAGCTTAATTTTTTATTGTAGTCAATTAAGATGTCAACTCCATAATTTGTTGTGTTTACAGAATTCGCAAAGAATTGAGTTGTTACAACATTCAAGTTGTTCATTTCGTTTGTAAGAACTGTTGGTAGGGTAGTATCGCCTGAAGAGAATAAACCTGATAAAACAATTCTGTCTTTTACTTTTACTACGTAACCATCAACCGTAACTGTTAGTCCTTTTGCAGGCTTCCAAGCAAAGCCGAAACTTCCGTTAACCGATGTTTCTTGTTTTAATTTTTCGATTCCAGCGGCTTTTGTAATCACATCATTGTTGCGGGCAATTCTAGATTGCACAAGCCTTCCTGCATAAAATGATGTCAATGTGTTGCTAAAATTAATTTGTTGTAATGAAGGAGCTCTGAAACCTGTACTAACAGATCCTCTGAAGTTAAAGTTGTCTGCTGCTTTGTAACGTGATGCTAATTTAAAGGTAGCTACTGATCCAAAATCAGAATAATCTTCTACTCTTACTGCGCCGTCAATCAATAAAGCTTTGGTTGCTTTTAATTCTGCATCTGCATAAAAACTTAGGTTTGTTCTTGAAGCCTTTACTTCATCATTAGGGCTAAATCCAGGAAATCCTTGAGCACCGGAAGCCAGACCAAAAGAATTGTCGTACCGTCTGTAAGAAGCTTCTTCACCCTTGTAGATTTGATAGTTCTCATATCTGAACTCAGCGCCAAAACCTAGGTTCAAGCCTTCAGCAACTTTTGAAAATGATTTACTGAAATCAAGGTTGGTAGTGTTTTGTAAGAAATTAAAACCACCATCATCGAAATGCGTTTTTCTTTCACTTCCTGGTATGATGATCATAGAAACATTAAATGTTTTGTCTCCATAATAATGGAAATCGTTTTTACCAATGGTGTTACTGAAATCCCAATTCCAACCTTTTGATAAATTTCCTCTAACTCCTGCCGCCAAAGAAATGTCATTTATTTTAGTTTGGATATGAGGGTTGTAATAAGTTTCTCCATCTGAAGTGACTTTCATAATGTTAGGATCAAACACCAAATTGCCTTGAGCGTCTACTGGGAAACGTTGTGGATTCCAACTGTAATTTCTCGTGTATGCGTAAGCGTCAGAGGCTTTATTATTGAAGCCGCCGAAAGCGTATACTGTAGTTTTCTTAGATTGACTGGTTGGTATTTCCATGTTAAACATAGAGCCAACTGTTGCCACTGAACCGTCGCCAAAAGCTCTTCTGCTGCCGTTTAAAGGCAATGCACTATTATTTGTAGAAACGTTCGTATCAGCTACTTGACGATAAGTTTTTGCCTGATTTAAATAATCAAAAGAGATATTTAAAAAGCCACCGTAAGGATTTAATTTGATACCATGATTGGCAGAGAAAGTGTAAGTTCCTCCGTCAATTTTGTTTCCGTAGATATATTGATTGCCTCCTTTGGTTGCATGTGCATTGTATTTGTCATCGTAATTACCCGCCCATCCTGAATTGATGGTCCAGTTGTTTACATCTTTTTTCAACACAATATTCATTACTCCTGCCATGGCATCTGAACCATATTGAGCAGAAGCGCCATCTCTTAAGATTTCAATTCTGTCTACAGATGCTTGTGAAAATCCATTTAAATCTGTACCAGAATTACCTCTTCCTCTGGTGCCAAACAAGGCAACGAATGCGGTGTTATGTCTTCTTTTGCCATTAATTAATACCAGCGTTTGATCAGGACCAAGGCCTCTCAAAGTTCCTAAATCGATATGATCGGCACCATCAGAACCAGTTTGTTTATTGTAATTAAAAGAAGGAGCTGCCATATTTAATACCGAGGTTAAGTCCATTCTTGCAGTTGGTAAACCTGCCTGATTGATTTTGATAACATCTACGGGTACTGCTGTTTCTGTTTTTGCTCTTGCAGCGCCACGAGTACCCAATACAACCACATCGGAAATTTCAGTTACTGCAGATTCAAGTGATACCATAATCATCATCTCGTCGCCCAAGGTTACTTCAAGATCTTTATAACCGATGCAACTTATTTTTACCATTGTGGATGAATTCCCAACAATTTTTGCTTCACCATTTTCATCACTAACGTTTCCTTTGCTGTCTTTTACAATTGCAGAAACATGAGGCAATGGTTTTCCGGTTTGGGAATCCATTATCTTTAATGTGTAGGTTTTTTGTGCGAAACTGATTCCTGTTAACAGGACAGCAAGAAACAGTAATGAAAACTTTCTCATAATAGTTTTGGTTTGGGTTAATTACAAAATTGGCCTAAAGCGTGAAAATACAATAAAATAAAGATATAGAGTTGTTGGTTTCCAACAGATTATCCACGGAGCTTTAATTTGATGATTGGTTAATTTGATGATTTGATAATTTGGAGGGGTTTGTGGGATTAGGGATAGGCGATGAGTGATTAGGAATTTGGAATGGGGAAAGAGAAATAGACATCTATTTTTGAATAAAAAAACTCCTGATCATCAGGAGTTTTTTTGTGCGGCAAAGGAGATTCGAACTCCCACGCCCTTTCGAGCGCTACCACCTCAAGGTAGTGCGTCTACCAATTTCGCCATCGCCGCGTAAGAAATGAAATTCCTTATTTTGAGGTCGCCAAAGATAAAATGAATGATTCGAAAATTGAAAAATTAGTTTTGTGTATCAGAAATTCTATTTTTTTAAAACAATTCTAAATGTAGTTCCTTTTCCAACTTCACTTTGTTTTACAAATAAAAAACCTTTGTGGTATTGTTCAATGATTCTTTTACTCAATGAAAGTCCAAGTCCCCAGCCTCTTTTTTTGGTAGTAAACCCTGGCTTAAAAACATTGGCTATATTTTTTTTACTAATACCTTTGCCGGTATCCATCACATCAATTTTTATTTCTGTTTTTTCATCAATGATGCTTACGATAATGTTACCATGTCCGTCTAAAGCATCCAAAGCATTTTTCAATAGATTCTCAATAACCCAGTCGAATAGAGGTGCATTGATTGAGCCTATAACATTTTTGTCAATGGGTAATTTTATTTCAAAGTTTACTTTTTCACTGGATCGTCTTTTGATATAATTAACCATGCTTTCAATCTGGTCGGTAATATTTGTTGGCACCAATTGTGGTGTACTTCCAATTTTACCAAATCTGTCGCTTACAAGTTTAAGTCGCTCCACATCCTTACTCATTTCTGCCGCTACTTTTTCATTGCCTTGCATTTCTTTCAGCATTTCTACCCAGCCTTCTAAAGAAGATATAGGAGTGCCCAACTGATGTGCGGTTTCTTTTGCCATACCTGCCCAAACCTGATTTTGAGTGGATTTGTTTCTGGTGGAAATGGCAATTAAAGTGATGATAATAAAGAAGGCGACGATGACGAGTTGGATAATCGGATAGTATCTTACCTCTTTCAATAAATCTGAATCACCATAATAATATTTGTTATAAATAAGCGGTTCTTTGTTGATTTCAACTGTGATTCCTTCGTGTTCACTTTTAAATTCTTCCAGCTTTTTAGTAAGATAGGAGGTATCGGATTTTATTTCATTAGGTTCAATATTGAGGTAATTTCCTGTGGGCCTGTCGTTTTCATCAGTTTCTATAATAGGTATTTCAACATTTTCATTTGTAATGATATTCGTTAAATTAAGCGCAGATTGGTCCGTAGTGATGCTTCTCGTTTTAAGTGATTCTGCCCATATATTTACTTTTCTTCTTTCATCAGCTGCGATTTTCTTTGACAAATAATTCGAATAGAAAATGGTGCCTGTTACAATTGCAATTGCAATTACAGCCAATGAAGTACGCCAATTTATGAATTGAGAAAACATAAGTAAAATTAATGTATTGGCGGTTAAAAAAATGTAAGTTTGTGTTCGTTAAAAAAAGTAAAATTAATGTTTCAACCTTCAGTAGCGGTAGTGATCTTGAATTGGAATGGCAAAAAATTCCTGGAGAAGTTTTTGCCATCAGTGATGAACGCTACTTACAGTAATTTCAAAGTAATAGTTGCCGATAATGCTTCTAGTGATGATTCTGTTTCTTTTTTATTAGCACAATATCCTGCTGTTGATATTATCATCAATCCATCAAATGAAGGATTTGCGAAAGGTTACAATACCGCTTTAAAGCAAGTAGAGGCGGATTATTATGTTTTATTGAATAGCGATGTAGAAGTGACTAGGGGTTGGATTGAACCAGTGATTGAGTTGATGGAGTTTGATAAGAAAATAGGTGCTTGTCAACCCAAACTTTTGTCTTTTAATGATAAATCTGAATTTGAATATGCTGGTGCGTCAGGAGGCTGGATTGATAGTTTCGGATATCCGTTCACGAGAGGTAGGATATTTGATGATTGTGAGAAAGATTTGGGACAGTATGATGATGCAATTCTATGTTTTTGGGCTTCGGGAGCAGCTATGTTTGTAAGGGCTAATGTTTATCACGAAATGAAAGGACTGGATGAATATTTTTTTGCGCATCAGGAAGAAATAGATTTATGCTGGCGGATGCAGTTGTTTGGGTATAAAGTTTATGTACAACCGAAATCAGTTGTTTATCATGTTGGCGGAGGCACTTTGCCTAAAGGGAATAGCCGCAAAGTTTTTTTGAATTTCAGAAATAATTTAATCATGCTGTCAAAAAATCTTCCATTTTGGAAAGCTTGCTGGAAAATTCCATTAAGGTTTGGATTAGATGCTGTTGCTGCATGGAAAGGACTTTTAGGGGGTGATTTAGGTTACTTTATGTCAATTGCAAAGTCTCATTTCGCTTTTATGTATTGGCTGTTTCTCATCAAACGAACAAGCCCTATACCTCAAAAACCGAATAGTAACTTTAGCGGATGGTACCGTGGTTTGTTGATTTGGGATTATTTTATTAAAAAGAAAAAGACCTTTCAAGAAATTATTGGGACTAAATAATTTTTTTTAAATAGAACACCTTATTTTTGCCTCCGAAAAAAAGAGATTATGCAACAGGAATACAAAGAAGTAATCGACAATACACACAAAGATTTTACACACAATTGGGTATCTTCTTCAAGATTCATTTGGTTTTGTCAGGTTTTTGTGATTATTGCATTTGTGTTGGGAGGATGTTATAGTTTGTACACTCATAGATACAAAGGAAAGCCTGAAGTAAATGTTCCGGACAATACTTTGTACAATCCGAAATACAAATAAAAAAGTTTTGTTTTTTTAAAGAAAGTATGCTTATTTTTGCACTCCTTTAAAAAAAGATAGTTCTTATACAATATGCGGAAGTAGCTCATTTGGTAGAGCACGACCTTGCCAAGGTCGGGGTGGCCGGTTCGAGCCCGGTCTTTCGCTCCAAAATCCCGTTCTTCGGAGTGGGATTTTTTTTAAGTCTGTTCACAGACGCCTTGGTGGTGGAACTGGTAGACACGCAGGACTTAGACACAGTTCTTTTGAAGAACAAGAATTTGAGTGCACTTCAAGAAATTGAAGATGTAGAACTCCGTAAATTCGGCGAACCCTTTAAAATGGGAATACCGAGCGAAGCCCGAAAGGGAACGTGTAGAGACTAGACACGGAGCACCTAAATCGAAAGATACGGTGAAGGCATAGTCCAGACTACAAACCAGTAGGGTGGTGAAAACCATAGTAGTAAGAAAATCCTGTGGGCCGCAACGCCCGTGCGGGTTCGATTCCCGCCTGAGGCACAATCCCTTCCGATTATATCGGGAGGGATTTTTTTTTTTTGTAATAACTTTCCCATATGAAGAAAAATATATCAAAAGATCAAATAGTTAAAGTCTGTAACAGTAGTATTTCAATGGCGCATGCAGCTGCCAGCTTGAACATACATTTTAATACTTTAAAAAGGTTAGCAATTTTATATGGTTGTTATACTCCTAATCAAGGGTTACGAGGTGGAATTAAAAAAGCTCCTCCCAAAATTTTATTAAGTGAAATATTAGAAGGTAATTATCCTCATTTTCAAACATATAAATTAAAAAACAGGTTGTTAAAAGAAGGGTTAATAAAAAATATTTGTTCTATTTGTGGTATAGAAAAATGGAATAATAAACCAATAAAACTAGAATTAGATCATATAGATGGCAAAAGAGTAAATCATGAGTTTAGTAACCTAAGATTACTATGCCCCAATTGCCATTCGCAAACTGATACGTATAGATCTAAAACTAGAACTAAATAATCAATCATCATGTCTCAAGAAAAAATAGCAAAAAACTTTTTAGAATTAGTTGGAATTATGGATCGATTAAGGGCAGAATGTCCTTGGGATAAAAAACAAACTATACATAGTTTAAGAAGCAATACCATTGAAGAATTGTATGAATTGGTTGACGCAATTATAGATGAAGATTGGCAAGGCATCAAAGAAGAGTTAGGTGATTTATTATTGCATGTATTATTTTATTCTAAAATTGCTTCTGAAAAAAATGAATTCAAATTAGAAGAAGTGATTGAAGGGATTTCAAAAAAATTAATTCATAGGCATCCACATATTTATGGAGAGGTGAAGGCAGATACGGAAGAGCAAGTAAAATTAAATTGGGAGCAGTTGAAGTTAAAAGAGGGTAATGGGGAGAAAACCGTATTAAGCGGCGTACCCAAAAGCTTGCCTTCCATGGTAAAAGCTTTAAGAATTCAAGAGAAAGTAAAACAAGTAGGATTTGAGTGGGAGAACAAAGAACAGGTGTGGGATAAGGTCAATGAGGAAATAGGGGAACTGCAAGACGAGATAGCCAAGAATGACCAGGAGAAGATGGAGGATGAGCTGGGGGACGTATTATTTAGTTTAATCAATTATGCCCGGTTTTTAAAAATTGACCCGGAAACAGCCTTGGAAAAAACCAATAAGAAGTTTAAACATCGATTTGAGTTGATGGAGGCTTATGCAAAAGAGAGAAAGTTGGATTTGTCCAAACTAAGTTTGGCCGAAAAAGAGGCTATTTGGCAGCAAGTAAAATAGACTTTTATCTATTTGTGGGGTATCTTTTTTGAAATTCTATTCGTTTTTTTATCAATTTTATTGTGCAAATTCATTTTTTTATCAACATTTATTAATTTGTAAAGTATTGATTTTCAATGATTCAAAAATG
>CALCNY010000238.1 GCA_937897585.1 uncultured Chitinophagaceae bacterium
GCTTCTATTTTTAATTTGTCGGCTAATTTATTAAACACCTCGTTAAAATTTTCTATTTAATTTTTAAATACGGACGCTGTAAGTCATTCTGCGTTAATTTCGCGTCGTCTTGCCAATCAACTAGCTTATATTATTTTAAAGGCTTCAAATTAATTTAAATGAAAAGGGTTTTTCCTGCAATTGCAATTTTAATTTCGCTTTCCTTGCTAGGGCTAATATATTTTCAATTCTTATGGTTGAAAACGGCTAGAGAAACAAAAGAGAAACAATTAAGAGAAAACATTTTTTTAGCCTCTACAGAAGCAGCTGAGAAGCTGATGGAAGACAAGTCTGGTTTCATCTCAATGGGAAAGAAAAAAGACCTGTTTCTCTCTAATGAAAAAATGAAACTTGAGATCCTACGACCTTCTGTAATTCAGCGTTTCACGAGAGATGAGATTGCTGCAGTCATCAGAAATTCAATGGATAAGCATTTCCTGGAAGGCATTCATTTTGAATTTGCAGTATCAGATAATAACATCACTGGCGAGCAAGTGGAAAGTGAAAATTTCTTTAGTTATTTTTCAGATTCTGCTCATAACACAAATATTGCGATACCCTTAGAACCTTCTTCGGGAAGCAATTACGAAAACCTTACAAAAGAAGAGTTTTTGGTTATCATCGTGCCGCATCAAAGAGCCATTGTTTTTAGAGAAATATTTTGGTTCATTTTAGGTACTATTATTTTTACAATTATTATTACTACTGCATTCTTCTTAACGATTAGGGCATTGCTGCGTCAAAAAAAATTAAGTGAAATCAAATCTGATTTCATTAATAACATGACGCATGAATTTAAAACACCTATTGCCACTATTTCACTAGCCGTTGATGCCTTGAAGAACGAAAAAGTGATTGGCGACAAAGAAAAATCATCCTATTTCACAAATGTTATCCGTGAAGAAAATAAAAGAATGAATAAACAGGTGGAAGCCATTTTGCAGGCTGCGATGTTAGATAAAAAAGAACTTCAGCTGAATATGAAAAAACTGTCAGCTCATGAATTGATTAACAATGCGATTAATAATATCAAACTCCCTCTAGCTGAAAAAAATGGCAAATTAGAATTGCATCTGGATGCTGAAAATGATCTGATAATTGCTGATGATGTTCATTTTACAAACCTGATTAACAATTTATTGGACAACGCCATAAAATATTCAAAAGAATCAGACCTCGTTATAAAATTATCCACGGAAAGTAATTCGAGCCAAATTAAAATCCGAGTGGAAGACAATGGTATTGGCATGAATAAAGAAACTTTAGCCAGAATTTTCGAAAAATTTTATCGTGCTCACACCGGTAACTTACATAATGTGAAAGGATTTGGACTGGGTTTAAGCTATGTGAAAACAATGGTGGAAGCTCATAAAGGCAGCATCAAAGCTGAAAGTACATTGGGAAAAGGTTCAATCTTCACCATCAACCTTCCGATTATTAAGTAATTTATCCTTAGACTTTTATTAAAATTTATACTGGTAATCAAGCGGTTCATTAGCCAATTACCAAATATGAAGTTGTATTCAAGCAATCAACTAATAGCGTAAATACTTCCCTTATCCACACTTATCCACAGTAATTCACAGCTTTAGTGAAAAAAACACCCACTTTTATGTATAAAACCCTTGTAAATAGGGGCGTAGCCACTTGTGGATAAATTTGTTTTCCAAAAAATGTGTCACAAAGTGGGAAATTGTGTTATTTTGTGTCGATTAATTACTAAAATAACTCAAAAACTCCCACATGATAGGTTTCATAGGCGAATATGAATCTACGGTCGATGCGAAAGGTCGCTTTCTTTTGCCAGCAGGTTTCAAAAAACAGTTACCTGAAGGTGAAAAGGCAGTTTTCGTATTGAACAGAGGTTTTGAGAAATGTCTTACTCTTTACCCTATACAAAGCTGGAACCCACTTTTCGAAAAAATAAACAGCCTCAACGACTTCGACCCTAAAGTTAGGGAGTTCAGACGTTATTTTCTTAATGGTGCGGTACAAATTGAACTCGACAGTGCCGGAAGATTATTACTTCCTAAAAGCCTTGCTGATTACGCAGGTCTGGGAAAAGATATCGTACTGGCTTCTGCCATGAATAAATTAGAAATCTGGGATAAAGCAATTTACCAGCAGTTCTTTGACTCCATATCAGCAGATGATTTCAGTACGCTGGCTAATGAAGTGATGAACAAGATTAATGATAAGCCGAACAGTTAATTCAACATGACGAATCGTAACCATTCTAACGACTTGTCTGATGCTGAAGGCCACGAAAATGATTATCATATTCCTGTTCTGCTTCACGAAAGCATTGAAGCGATGAATATCAAACCTGATGGTATTTATGTGGATTGCACATTTGGTGGCGGTGGCCATAGCAGAGAAATTCTGAAAAAACTTGGTAGCAATGGAAAGTTGTTCGTGTTTGATCAGGATGAAGATGCTGAAAAAAATATTCCTGATGATTCGCGAATTGTTTTCATAAGGCAAAATTTCAGACATCTTCAGAAATTTCTCAGGGTTCATAAATGCACCGCTGTAGATGGCATTCTCGCCGATTTGGGCGTTTCAAGCCATCAGTTCGATGAAGCTGAACGAGGATTTTCCATTCGCTTTGATGCCAACCTGGATATGAGAATGGATCATCGTCAAAATGTAAAAGCAGCTGACATTATTGCGGGTTATGACGAACATCGTTTGCAAAAAATGTTTGAAGTATATGGTGAAGTAACCAACGCAAAAACATTGTCTAAGTTGATTGTTGAGAAAAGAAAAACAGCACCTATTCTTACCATCAGCCAATTTAAGCAAGCCATTCAAGAAATTGTAAAAGGCAATCCTAATAAATATCTGGCTAAAGTTTTTCAGGCTTTACGTATAGAAGTGAATGATGAAATTGGTGCGCTGAAAGATATGCTAGAGCAGACCATAAAGCTGTTGTCGCCTGAAGGCAGAATTGCAATCATTACTTTTCATTCTTTAGAAGACAGAATTGTAAAAAACTTTTTTAAAACAGGGTCAATACATGAGGTAGAAGTTGATGATGTTTTTGGTACAAGGCCCGAAAGCCCGCTGAAGGTAATTACCAAAAAACCAATCGAAGCATCGGCAACCGAATTAAAAAGGAACACCAGATCAAGAAGCGCAAAACTAAGAATAGCAGAACATCTATAATAAATGAGTGAACAAGAAAAAATACCAACACCAATATCCGGAGATAAGTTTGATTGGAAAAAATATTTCAATTACGAAAACATCGTAAAAAATATTCCTTTCATTCTTTTTCTATCAGCTATAGCTGTTGCCTACATATACAATGGTCATTATGCCGACAAATTAAGCAGAAGAATTAGCACAAGTGAAAAAAATGTAAAGGAGTTGGAATACGAGTATAAGACTATAAAGAGTGAGGTGATTTTTAGAAGTAAGCCAACGGAGATGATCAACGCCGTGGTGCCAATGGGATTAAAAGAATTGAAAGAACCACCGGTTGTTTTAATTGATTCTTCTTCCATTTCAAAAGATTAAAATAAAAAGAGTTTAGGTTATACAGGGTTTAATAATTAAAAAACACACCGGTTTTGGATATCAAAAAGGACATATTGTGGAGAGTTTACTTATGCTTTCTCGGCACTATAATCCTCGGATTATTTGTTTTGGGAAAAACATTTTATCTCCAAAATGCCGAAGGTAAATACTGGCGTGGATTGGGTGATAGTCTGCATTTGAAATATGTTCCCATCAATGCAGAACGAGGTAGTATCTACAGTGAAGACGGAAATATGTTGAGTACTTCAGTTCCAGTATTTGATGTTTATGTAGATTTTGGCGCACAAGGATTGAGAGAAAAAGATGGCAAGCGTTTCAAGGAAAATGTTGATTCGTTGAGTTTGCGCCTTAGTAATTTATTCAACGACAAGACACAATCAGAATATAAGTCAGACCTCGAACTTGCTTATAAAAACAACGAACGTTACTATCTACTGAAAAGAAAAATTTCTTTTGAAGATTTAAAGGAGTTGAGAGATTTTCCACTTGTTCGTTTGGGGAGAAATAAAAGTGGTTTCATTTTTGATACGAGAGATAAAAGAATTAACCCCTATGTATTATTAGCAAACAGAACCATAGGTCTTTCAAGGAAAGATTCTTCAAAAAATGTTGGCCTTGAAAGAACCTATGATAGTTTGTTGAAAGGCGTTTCCGGACAAAGATTGATGCGTTATGCTGCTGGCGCTTATATGCCTGTTGAAGGTGCAGAAGTGGACCCCATCAACGGAAAAGATGTGATTACTACACTTGACACTTACATTCAAGATGTTGCTGAAAAAGAATTGATGACTATGTTGGTTGGTAACAATTCATTACATGGAACAGCAATTGTAATGGAAACGGCTACAGGTAAAATAAAAGCTATTGCCAATCTCGGAAAGCAACCTGACAATACTTATAACGAAGATCTTAATTATGGTATTGGTAAAGCCACTGAACCTGGTTCAGTATTTAAACTTGTAACGCTCTTAAGTTTATTGGAAGATAAATATGTTACTATTGATTCTAAAGTGGATTGTGAAGGAGGTATAAAATATTTTTACGGTTTGAGAATAAAAGATTCTCATCCAGGTACTGGGGTGATTTCTGTAAAAGATGCTTTTGCTCAGAGTAGTAATGTTGCCTTTGCAAAACTGGCTAATCAATACTATGAGAACCAGCCTATGAAATTCTGGGAGCATATTGATCGTTTCAGATTAAATAAAATGACCGGTGTTGAAATTGTTGCTTCTTCAGGTAGACCGACCATAAAAAAACCCGACAGCAAAAACTGGCAAAAGACAACCATTCCTTTTATGGCTCATGGGTATGAAGAATTGGTTACTCCACTTCATATGCTAACGCTTTACAATGCAGTTGCCAATAATGGGAAAATGATGAAGCCTTATTTAGTAAATGCAATAAGAGAACATGGCGTTGATGTAATAACCTATAATCCTGAAGTGCTTGTCGAAAAAATTTGCAGCGACGAAACCATCAGACAAGCAAAAATTTGTATGAGAGCAGTTGTAGATAGTCAGCACGGAACCGGCCATAAATTTTTATACGACACTTTGTATTCAATCGCAGGTAAATCAGGAACTGCGGTTACGGCAATGGATAATCGAGGATATGTGAATGGTAAAAAAATCTATCAGTCTTCTTTCATGGGCTATTTCCCTTCTGATAATCCTAAGTATTCTATTGCAGTTGTAATTCAGAATACTGATAAGTCGGTTAAATTTTATGGAGCAGAAGTAGCGGGAACTGTGTTCAAAAAAATAAGTGATCATATCTATAATCACTACCTCAGTAAATCTACTGATAAAAAGATTCAAGAAGATACTTTGATGCATCAGTATTATGGAATGAAATCTGATTTGAATGCAATCTTTTCGAGTGTAGATGTTTCTTACAAAGACTCTTTAGAATCGGGCGTTTGGAGAGAAGCAGACATGTATAAAAATAAAGCAGCATTGACTCAGCCTGCACAACTAATTACGAAAGGAAATATCACACCTGATGTAAAAGGAATGGGTTTGAAAGATGCACTATATCTATT
>CALCNY010000239.1 GCA_937897585.1 uncultured Chitinophagaceae bacterium
ATTCATTGCCATTTTAATGAGAATAGACGATTATGGAATCACCATTAAAAGATATGTGGTATTGTTTTTAGGCATTTGGCTTTGCGTGGTTTGTGCCTATACAATCTTGGGAAAAACTAATATCAAGTTCATTCCGGTTTCATTGGCGGTGATGTTGTTATTAATTTCATTTGGTCCCTGGGGTATGTTTTCTGTGAGCGAACATTATCAGGTGAAAAGATTAAAAGCCATTCTTGAAAAAGCAGCCATTTTGAAAGATGGTAAAATTCAACATGAAACTATTTTCAACAAAAATCATAATGCTCTTGATTTTAAAAATGAAAGGCAATTGTCAGATTCATTACATAATGAGGTGTATTCTATTTTAGATTATATGGATGATTACCATGGTTTCTCAGCCATCAGAAGCTGGTATTCCCAAGACATTGATTCTATTGTTGATGCCAAAATAAAATCCAAAACTAATAATGATTATTATTACAACGAAGCAGAAATTTATATGAATGCGATGGGCTTGGAGTATAAAACCAGATATGAAGCTTCAAGTGAGGACTTTAAAAATTTCAATGTAAAAACTGAGGATAATGAATTGACAAAAGTAACCGGGTTTGATTATGTAAGGGATTTCAGTAATTATTTCTACCCTGAAAATGGAGAAGCTAATGTAGTCAGTTTTAAAATTGATTCGGTATCATATAAAATTCAGCTGGTTGCAAACAAAAAATATCAGTTGTTTCTGGAAGCAGATGACAAACGCATGGGTGAGTTTGCTCAACAACCTTGGAACCTGAATTTTGATGGGTTTATTGAAAAAACATACAATGAAAATGGTAGTGAGAATTTTAATTATTTAGAAGCAGAAAAAATGTTGTTGAATACAACAACTGATAAATTGGAAGTGACTTTGCAAATCAACTCTCTAGAAATTAAAAAAGACAAAAAGGGCAAATACAAACCTGGAAGTTTTTCGGGGAAATTGTTTATTAAGAAAAAGGGGAGTTGAGACTGGATAAAGCTGGATCGGCTAGATATTAGATTCTGGATACTAGATTCCGGATACTAGATAATCATACCCAATCTAATCTTTGCATTTTTGTTCCATCGGAACAATTCGTCTCTAGAACGATAATGATTGTTGAGTTTTCGTTCCATAGGAACGTTTGGTGAGATTGTTATTTGTTTGAATTAATATTGTAAAAATTTTAAAAGTAATTATGAGAAAACAAGGTATAATATCCATTTTTATTGGAGCAATCTGGTTAATCGTCATGATTTGTTTTGCCACCATCGGCAATTATCATTACGAAAGAGATTATGAATCCTATTGGAATTTGGCGGAAAAAGCATCCACCATTCAGCAAAAAGCAGTGTACATGGATAAGTTCGTTGCTGGATTTAAAGGCAAAGGTTTTGAAGGAGATTACAATGCCGTTTTTTTTAAAACACCTGATAATAGTTTCGATAAAAATTTGGAAGCCTTACAATCATTAAAAACTCGTTTGGATGAAATTCAAAAAATGAATGTGGCTTCATTTGAATACCAAACAGCCATTCAGCAAATCACAGCACAGGAACAAGGAGAAGCACAGGCTATGCTTGATGTGTTTTCGGGCATTTGGTGGAAAAATAATTACCTTTTTCTATGGGATTGGGTAGCCGGATTAGAAGTTATCTTTTGCATATTTTTGATCGGTTTTGGTTTGGTTAGAATGGGCGGTGGTTGGAAAAAAATCAATCAGGCGATGAAAGAAGCGGAACGCCAGAGGTTGTTGAGTAAATTGGGATAGGGATGGATAAAGCTGTATAGGCTGGATAAAAGATAGATACTAGATGCTAGATATGCAGCCCAAAAGACCTAATATGTGATTTTTCGTTCCAAAGGAACGTCTGGTCTATAGCCCGAAATGACGATTGGTTTTCGTTCCATAGGAACGTTTGGTGAAATTAGAACAGTATTAAACATAAAAAAAGGTTTTACAGAAATGTAAAACCTTTTTTGTGATTCGGATTGGATTGCACCCTGATATTAAATTCAGTTGGAAATCAATCGTTTATATTCATTCTAACACTTTCAGTGAAATTTCGGCGACACAGTTTCGTTTCTCCTCGGTAATCCCGTTTAATCTGTCAGTTTTAAATGCAATCTATCAAATAAAAATTAATCAGTAAAAATCTATCCAAGAATTTTATTGTAATTATTCAAATCTTCATTTCTAGACTATAAATTTCCTCTCAAATTTTTTTACTATACAATTACCCTATAATTGTATTAAACGAAAAATTTATAGTCCAGAAATTCGTCTAATCGCATTTACTGCTCATATATTAATTCCTACTACTTTTTATGGTCACATTTCCATATATTTGACCATACTGATTATCAATATCTCAACGAAGTTTTATAGCAAAAGGAAAAATGGCTAAACAGAAAAAAGAAAAAGAACAAAAACCAATTGAAGTTACGCTCTGGGAATCTGCAAACAAACTGCGAGGAAGCGTTGAACCGGCAGAATACAAACACGTCGTACTTGGATTGATATTCCTAAAATTCGCCAGCGACAAGTTTGAAGAACACCGACAAACGCTAATTGCAAAAGGTCAGGAGAAATATGTTGAAATGGCGGAATTTTACAACCAAAGCAATGTGTTTTTCTTAGACGAAATAAGTCGCTGGAGCTATATCATCAAAAACTCAAAGCAGAACGATATTGCGCTAAAAATTGATACCGCTCTCCATAATATTGAGAAAAACAACAAAGCCCTAAAAGGAGCTTTACCGGACAATTACTTCTCTCGTTTGGGATTGGATATAACCAAACTTTCGTCTTTACTGGATACCATCAACGATATTGATACCCTCAAAGACAAAGCACAGGATATTGTGGGCAGAGTCTATGAATATTTCCTCAGCAAGTTTGCCTTAGCAGAAGGGAAAGGTAAGGGAGAATTTTACACCCCAAAAAGCATAGTTAACCTCATTGCTGAAATGATTGAACCATACAAAGGCATTATCTACGATCCTGCTTGTGGCTCGGGCGGTATGTTTGTGCAGTCTATCAAGTTTATTGAAAACCACCACGGAAATAAAAAAGAGATTTCTATTTACGGTCAGGAATACACCAATACTACATACAAACTGGCAAAGATGAATCTTGCTATACGAGGTATTAGTGGCAATTTGGGTGAGAAAGCGGCTGATACTTTTGCTGATGACCAACACAAAGACTTGAAAGCCGATTACATAATGGCAAATCCACCTTTTAACCAAAAGGACTGGCGAGCAGAAAACGAATTGTTAGACGACCCACGCTGGCGTGGATACGATGTTCCACCAAAAAGCAATGCGAATTATGCTTGGATACTCAATATGGTAAGTAAATTGAGCGACAATGGTGTGGCTGGTTTTATATTGGCAAATGGCGCACTCTCTGGAGGTGGTGAAGAATACAAAATACGCCGCAAGCTGATAGAAAATAATTTAGTGGAAGCTATTTTGGTGATCCCACAAGGAATGTTTTATACAACTCCAATAAGTGTTTCTATTTGGATTATTAACAAAAATAAAAAGATTCAAAGTAGAAGTATTGGAGATGAAAAACGTCTATATCGCAATCGTGAGAAAGAAATTCTTTTTATGGATTTGCGGCAAATTGGAGGGCCATTTGAAAAGAAATTTATTCAGTTTAATGAAGAACATATAAAAAATATAGCCAAAACATATCATCATTGGCAACAAGAAAACAACGATTATAAAGACATTCCTGAGTACTGTTATTCTGCTTCGTTTGATGAAGTAGCGAAAAAAGATTTCTCTCTCATACCAAGCAAATACATTGAATTTGTAAACCGGGATGAGAATATTGATTTTGACGAAAAAATGCAAAAATTGCAAAACGATTTTGCCGACTTACTTAAAGCTGAAAGTAAAAGTAAAAATAATTTACTAACTGTATTTAAAGAGTTGGGATATGAAATCAAATTATAGACCATTAGGCAATTATATAAGAGAGCTTAATGAACGAAATTCAGACCTTTCAATAAAGAAATTGTTAGGCGTGAGTATGGAAAAAACTTTCATTCCTTCTGTTGCAAATCTTAATGGTGTTGATATGTCTGTTTATAAAGTTTTAAGAAACGAACAGTTGGCTTGTAAGTTAATGAGTGTTGGGCGTGATGAGAAACTCCCTGTTGATTTATATAAAGATAATCAACCAGCTTTAGTGTCCTCAGCTTACTATGTATTTGAACCAAAAGACAAAGAAGTACTACTGCCAGAATATCTTATGATGTGGCTTTGCAGACCAGAAAACGATAGATACATTGGATTCATTAGTGGTGGCGATGTTAGAGGAGGTATATCTTGGGAAACATTTTGCAGTCTTCCAATTAAAGTACCCTCCATCTCTAAACAAAGAGAAATTGTAAAAGAATACAACGTTATACAAAATCGTATAAGCCTTAACCAGCAAATGATTCAAAAGCTGGAAGAAACTGCACAGGCTATTTACAAGCAGTGGTTTGTGGATTTTGAATTTCCGGATGAAAAAGGGAAATCCTACAAAAGCAATGGTGGGGAGATGGAGGAAAGTGAGTTGGGAGAAATTCCTTTAGGTTGGGAAGTGAAGAAAATATCATCATTATGTCAAATTACTTCAAGTAAAAGAGTTTTCGAATCTGAATATACAAAAGTTGGTATACCATTTTATCGTGCTGGAGAAATTAAGCAAAAAAAAGAAGGTGTATATATTAAGGAATTACTATATATATCGGAAGAAAAGTTTAAAAAAATTATTAAATCATTTGGTCATCCTTTGGAAGGAGACATATTATTAACAGCAGTAGGCTCTTTACTTGGAGATAGTTATCTTGTTGAAAACGAAACTTTTTATTTTAAAGATGGGAATGTAATTTGGTTTAGAAAATTTAAATTAGAAGCATTAAATCTTTATTTATATGAATATCTACAAAGTGAAAACTTTAAAGATTTTTTGACTGAAATCAAGATCGGTTCTGGTCAAAGTGCTATCACAATTCAATCTTTAAATGAAAAACTAATTATTAAACCTCAAGATAATGTTTTAAGTAAATACAAACAGATTTCTTTATCAATAAACAACGAAATTTCATTACGGAAGAAACAGAATTCAAAACTTTTCGAGTTGAAAGAGTTATTACTTTCAAAACTTGCAACTTTAGAAAACTAATCAAATAAATGAGTAAAGAGTATTTTATATGATGTGACGAAAGTGTAAAAAAAGGAGAGTATTACTCTAACTTTTATGGTGCCGTATTAATACAATCTAAAGATCTTGTATATGTAAATAATGCTTTAACTAAAGTAGTCACTAAATTAAAAATAATCGAAGAGATAAAATGGGGTAAAGTTGACGGTGTAAAACTTCAAGCATTCGAGGTGCTAATAAATGCCTTCTTTTCCTTGGTAAAGAAAAATAAAATTAAAGTTCGTATTATGTTTAGGCAAAATGCCAAAGTGTCCAAAGGACTTACAGATGAGCACATAAGTAACGAATACTTTTATTTATATTATCAGTTCATCAAGCACATTTTTGGATTTCAATATTCCAACAAAACCAATAGGAGTGTTCATTTAAGAATACATTTTG
>CALCNY010000240.1 GCA_937897585.1 uncultured Chitinophagaceae bacterium
CATGTAATACTTATAACTGGAATGGGACTGATTATATAGCTTCTGGTGTATATTCATTTACTACACAAAATGCGAATGGTTGCGATTCAATTGCGACTTTGAATTTGACGATTAATCCATGCTTCTCTACAGCTGGTGCCGCTTTGAATTTTGATGGAATTGACGATAAGGTATTTGGTGTTCAAGGTTTGGTTCCGGCATTTAATAATCCATATACTGTTGAGGTTTGGGCTAAACAAACAAGTCCTGTTGCGGGACAGCCTATGACTATATTAGCTCAGAGTGATAATTTGAATTTGGGTAAAACCATTGATGGTAAAATTAAATTAGCAGAAAATATTACTACAACAGTTGACTTCCCCAGCGACGAACAATGGCATCATTATGCTGTGGTAAGAACATTTAATGATTTTAAATTCTATCTCGATGGTAATTTAGTTTATTCAAAAGGATCAGCCCAAGCAAGTCCATATCCAAGCAATAATAATTTTGCATTCTGGAATTTTTATTTAGGTCTAAACTGGAAAGGTGATAATGAGTTTTTCAAAGGAGATATTGATGAGTTAAGAATATATGAAAGAGCGCTTACAGTTGGAGAAATAATTGCGACCATGAATTGTGAAATTCAAAATCAACAATTAGGTTTAAAAGCTAATTATCATTTCAATGAAGGATTTGCAGGAGGTCTAAATACTACAGCTCCTGAATTTAATCTCATACATGATAATATCAATACTTTCAATTTATCTATGTTCGGATTTGCGTTTGATGGACCAACTTCTAATTGGGTGGAACCGGGTGCGGTTCAAAGTGGATTGAGCTGTCAACCATATTGTATTCCTGCTGATCAGCCAAATGTAAATATTGCTATTCCTGCCCCATGTAATCTTAATCTTACCATAGCTGCAGGAGGACTCAATAATGCAGATCATTGGAGCTGGTATAAAGATGGTTGTGGAACAACTTTGATTGATACTGGTATCTCAATAACAGTGATGCCTGTTACTAGAATGGCTCAAAATGCCGCTGACACTATGCCTGAGCCTGTTAGATTTTATGTAAGAGGAGAAGGAAGTTGTGTAGGAGCGACTGGTGATTGTAAAGAGATCAACATCATGTTCCCACCACATCCGATTATTTCATATGAAATAAGTCATACCGAATCTTGCGATAATTCCAACACAAATACAGGTAATGGAACGGTTACAGTTGGAAATATTTCTGGAGGATTCCCCAATGCGATGATGCTTAGAAATGGCATTACTCAATTTGGTACAACACCTAATTATACAATAGAATTAAGCGGTGAAAATTATTTTTCAAGTAATTCAACTGGCTTGTTTGATAATTTAAAAGCAGGTAATTATTATGTGAAAGTGAAAGATGAGTGGATGTGTAATATTGTTGCGGATTCGCAATTGGTAACGATTTTTCAATTGTCTCCAACAACTTGTATTGTTCCTGATTTTACACCTCCAGACAGCGGTTATATCGATGCGCCTTTGGGTACAACATTGACTCAGATTGCAGCTGATACTACCATTATAGAAACAACAACTACAAATCCTGGAAATTCATTCGAGGCTGATGCTGATTTAGGTTCAATATTAATTGACATTATTGCGGTAGAAGGCAAATACGATACATTATTTGCATTGTTACAAACACCTTACTATGGCATCTATAATATTTTTGATAATGGGGAAGATTCTTTAACCATCACAGGTTTTTATCCAGTTTCTCATTTGAGCCGATTAAATGCATTGAATCCCACATTACTTCGTTTTGCAGAAGCCAATCGCAGACCTATTAATAATGCTGTTGAACGAGGAATCGCCATTACAAAAGGTGATGTGGCCATGAAATCTGATGTGGCCAGAGATGCGTTTAACCTTAACGGTGAGGGTGTAAAAATTGGTGTTATCTCTAATAGTTACAATACCATTACAGGGAATCCTGCACAGAGAGATGTGCTTAATGGTGATTTGCCTGGTATAGGAAATCCTTACAATTCAAATCCTGTTAATGTTATTGAAGAATATCGTTACGGAAAACAATCTGATGAAGGTAGAGCGATGCTTCAAATCGTTCATGATATTGCACCTAAAGCAAAACTTGATTTCAGCACAGGTTTCATTACTTCCGGCCACTTTGCTGAATCTATAAAAGCATTGGCTGATGATAGTTGCAATGTCATTGTTGATGATGTAACCTTTGTGAACGAGCCTTTCTTTACAGATGGGGTAGTGGCTAAAGCTGTAGATGAAGTAGCGGCAAGAGGAGTTTCTTATTTTTCTGCAGCAGGTAATTTCGGAGATAAATCTTATGAAAGTACTTTCAATCCAATTTCAGCTCCAGCAGGCTTTACAGGTTATGCGCATGACTTTGGTGGTGGAGATATTTATCAAAGTGTAACCTTAAAACCTGGAACTTACAATATTGTTTTACAATGGGAAGATTCTATTTATTCATTGGGACAAGCTCCAGGTGCCAGAAATGATTTTGATATTTATATGCTGAATCAAAACGGTGGATTGTTGTTTGGTTTCAACAGAAAAAACATAGGTGAAGATCCTGTAGAAGTGTTGCCGTTTACTGTAAAAGGTATAACGAATGCAAATATCATGATTACTAGAAAATCAGGTACTGGAAATGTAAGATTTAAATATGTAGTGTTTAAAGGAGATATTACTATTAACGAATACAATAGTGGAACTTCTACTTTATTTGGACAAGCAAATGCTGCAGGTGCGATGTCGGTAGCTTCGGTTTTATATACAAACACTCCTGCTTTTGGAGTTGATTTACCAACAGTATCTTCTTTCTCTTCAAGAGGAGGAACTATTACCGATGGTTCATTAAGAAACAAGCCTGATTTCTCTGCTCCTAATGGCGTAAACACTACTGTAAATTTGGGTGGTGTAAATATTGATGGAGATGCATTCCCTAATTTCTTTGGTACATCATGTGCAGCGCCTCATGCTGCTGGTGTAGCGGCTTTGTTGATACAAGCAAAGAAGAAATTCTATAATGAAGATTTACAACCGGAAGAAGTAAGAAGTATTTTGCAGCAATCTGCCATTGATATGTATACTACTGGTTATGATATCTATTCAGGATATGGTTTGATACAAGCAGATACTGCAATAAAAACATTGGCCAATCCAATTCCGAAATTTACAAGAATGGAATTGATGGACTCAAGTCAGACGCCTGGCTTAGATCCTGTTGAAGTTAAAATTTACGGTAAATACTTTACGAATACTTCATCAGTCATTTTTAAATATGATACAATACCTGCAACTTTTATTAATTCAACAACATTGAAAGTAAGTATTCCTTCATTTGTTGGTAATCCTCCCGTTTACGTGTACACGCCGCCGATATCATCTAGTTTATTGGATGGAGGAAACTCTGATTCATTATACTTCTCTACAACATTAGTATATAACGTGGTAGTTACAGCAGACGATAAGAGTAAAAAATACGGAGAAAAAATTCCATCGTTTAGTTATCATGTAACTGTAAATGGTGTTCCTCTTGCCTCTACAGGATTTACGATTGCTACTTTAGGATTAGAAGATATTAGCTATACAACATCTGGAAATGATTTGAGCGATGTCGGAAACTATTATATACTTCCTCAATCAGATGTAACAGACTTGTCTATTCCTAATTCTGTTACATTGTCTCAATATTTCAATTACAATTTTGTAAATGGTGTTCTTTCAATTGATAAATTACCATTAGCAATTAAGCCAAGAGATACAACCTTGATGTATGGAAACAGTTTCAAGAAATTTAATTTCGATTATACCTATGATGATTCAAATATTGATCCTTCAAATCGTGTAACGATATATAATAGTCTGAAAGCAGAGCATGAGGCAGATATTGCTGATGCAGTAGCTTTAATTGATTCGAAAGTTTTGGTAAATGGCAGGGCATTGGAGAGTGCAGACATTCAAAACTTTAGCTTTTTAGCAAGCCAAAGATCTTTGATTAATAGCAGAGTGATTATTAATACAAGAGGTATTGTGAATGGAATTTCACAAACAGATACAATTAATATCGTTGATATTTCGCCAGCATGTATTTTTAATTACCAATTAAATCCTGATTCTTGTGGATTACAGTCGCCAATAGTAAACACACGAGGTATTGTTAATACACGAGGTATTGTTAATACTCGTGGTATTGTGAATACACGTGGTATAGTAAATACTCGTGGTATTGTGAATACACGTGGTATAGTAAACGGCTTTGCAACTGTTAATGCAAATACAGTTTCTGATTCAAGTAATAATCAAGTAGTAAGTATTATAGATGAAGCAGATGTTTATGCTCCAGAGGGAGATTCTCTGACTTTTAAAACTATTAATCTTATTACAGGTATAGGTGTTGGGGTTCATTCAGTTGTTCCTGCTGGATTTATGAATGAGAATTTTGAAATATCCTATGAATTGGGTTCACTTATTATCACTCCGGCTAGTTTAATTGCAACAGCAAATGATACCATTGCAGGTTGCCAAGGCGAACAACCAGAGTATACTACAACTTTCAGCGGTTATCTTTATGATGATGCAGATTCAACAGTTGTAGCAACCAATCCTCAATACCATGTGTACAATAGTTCAAGTGCATTAATGGGTGCATCAGATTTAGATGAAGGTACTTATACTGTTACACCTTATAATGCAGTTTTAATTCAACCTTCGAATTACAATCTGTCTTATGCTGATGGAAGTCTTACTGTTAGAAGTAAAATAGTATTGACCACAAATGGTGTCAATCCAAATTGTTTCGGTTCAAATGGAAGCATTATATTCAGCGCAACTGGCGGAACAGGAGCCATCACTTACAAAGTGAATGGTGTTTCTGCAACATCACCTTATTCAGCAACTGCATCAGGAACTTATACAATTTTAGCAACTGATGCAAATGGATGTACTTCATCACAACAAATAACAATCGCCATTCCAACTGCTGTTAGTTTAACAGCCAATGGAACGAATCCAAATTGTTTCGGTTCGAACGGAAGTATCACATTTAGCGCAACTGGTGGGACAGGAGCCATCACTTACAAAGTGAATGGCGTTACTGCAACATCTCCATATTCAGCAACTGCATCTGGAACATATACTGTTTTAGCAACTGATGCAAATGGATGTACTTCATCTCAACAAGTAACAATATCGATTCCAACAGCTGTTAGTTTAACAGCCAATGGAACGAATCCGAATTGTTTCGGTTCAAATGGAAGTATCACATTCAGTGCAACTGGTGGAACAGGAGCTATCACATATAAAGTGAATGGTGTTTCATCAACATCGCCTTATTCAGCAACTGCATCTGGAACTTATACAGTTTTAGCAACTGATGCAAACGGATGTACTTCAACAGAGCAAGTGACGATTGCGATTCCAACTGCTATTAATTTGGTTGCCAACGGAACGAATCCTAATTGCTTCGGTTCAAACGGAAGCATCACATTCAGTGCAACTGGTGGAACAGGAGCTATTACTTATAAAGTGAATGGTGTTTCTGCAACTTCTCCTTACACTGCAACTGCATCGGGTACTTATACAATTTTAGCAACTGACGCAAACGGATGTACAGCATCTCAGCAGATAACAATCTTAATTCCTACTGCTGTTAGTTTAACAGCCAATGGAACCAATCCAAATTGTTTCGGTTCAAACGGAAGCATTACGTTTAGCGCAACTGGAGGAACAGGAGCCATCACTTACAAAGTGAATGGTGTAGCTGCAACATCTCCTTATTCTGCAACTGCATCTGGAACTTATACAATTTTAGCAACTGATGCAAATGGATGTACTTCATCTCAACAAGTGACGATTGCTATTCCAACTGCTATTAGTTTAACTGCAAACGGAACGAATCCAAATTGTTTTGGTTCAAACGGAAGCATCACATTCAGCGCAACTGGTGGGACAGGAGCCATCACTTACAAAGTGAATGGCGTTACTGCAACATCTCCATATTCAGCAACTGCATCTGGAACATATACAGTTTTGGCAACTGATGCAAATGGATGTACTTCATCTCAACAAGTAACTATTGCTATTCCAACTGCTGTTAGTTTAATAGCCAATGGAACCAATCCAAATTGTTTTGGTTCAAACGGAAGCATCACATTTAGCGCAACTGGTGGAACAGGAGCCATCACTTACAAAGTGAATGGTGTGACTGCAACATCACCTTATTCAGCAACAGCATCTGGAACTTATACAGTTTTGGCAACTGATGCAAATGGATGTACTTCATCGAAGCAAGTTGTTATTGCAATTCCAACAGCAATTAATTTAACTGCAACTGGAAATAATATTTCTTGTGCTGGTCAAAATGGAAGTCTAGTATTTAGTGCTACAGGTGGAACAGGTAGTATCACATACAAAGTAAATGGTGCAACGGCAACTTCGCCTTATGCAGTTACAGTCGCAGGTACATATACTGTGTTAGCTACTGACGTTAACGGATGCACGAGCTCAAAGCAAGTGGTTATTTCAGCTTCAACTTCTTCATTAACTGTAACTGCAACTGGAACCAATCCTGTTTGTAATGGTCAGAATGGAAACATTACGTTTAGTGCTACAGGTGCAACAGGTACAGTTGTTTATAAAGTGAATGATGTTGTAGCCACTTCTCCTTACACGGTTTCAACTTCAGGTGTTTATACAATTACTGCAACTGATGCCGGCGGTTGTACAGCTACCAAACAAGTAACAATAACTGTTCCTGCTGTAATTAATCTCTCAGCAATAGGGTTCAATCCTTCATGTCCTGGACAAAACGGATCGATAATATTCTTTGCAACAGGTGGATCAGGAATTTTTACTTACAAAATAAACAATGATGGCGCTTCATCACCTTTTACAACCGCACCAACAGCAGGTACTTATGTTGTAAAAGCTACTGATTCAAAAGGTTGTTATGTTACAAAAAATGTAACCATTACCATTCCAACCGCAATTACTTTAACAGCAACAGGAACGAATCCAACATGTAGTGGTTCGAATGGAACGATAACTTTCAGCGCAACTGGTGGTACAGGCTCGTTATCTTATAAAGTAAATAATGTGGCTGCAACTTCACCATATGCTGCTGCAGCTTCAGGTACATATTCTGTTGTTGCTAAAGATGCAAATGGTTGTAATGTTACAAAATCAGTGACTATTACCATCCCTTCATCAATCAATTTGTCGGCTTCAGGTACTAACCCTAATTGTGCAGGTAGCAATGGCTCTATTGTATTTAGTGCAACTGGCGGAACAGGTGCCTTCACTTACAAAGTGAACAATGTAACTGCAACTTCTCCTTATGCAGCAACTACATCAGGAACGTATACCATTTTAGCTACTGATACCAAAGGTTGTACAGCAACAAGTCAAGTTACAATTGCTATTCCAACAGCAATTGTTCTAACAGCAACAGCAACTAGTCCAAAGTGCTCTGGACAATCCGGAAGTATTGTGTTTATTGCAACCGGAGGAACAGGTGCCATTACTTACAAAGTGAATAATGTTGCAGCTGTATCACCTTATTCAACTGCTACATCAGGTTCATATACTGTTCTCGCTACGGATACAAAAGGATGTACATCTTCTAAAGTTGTTACCATTACAATACCAGCTGCTGTTACTGCTACAATCAGTTCGGCAAATTCTAATGCTTATTGTAATGCCTTGACATTGACAGGAAGCAGTACTGCATTGGCGCCTTTAACGTATGAATGGTTTAATCCATCTGCTGTTTTGGTGTCGACGGCTAGCAGTATTTCTCTTAACAATAGCAATGCAGACGGTAATTACACATTCTATGTAACGGATGCGAATAAGTGCAGAAGTGCTGCATCTGCCAGCTACAATTACTTGAAACAAACACTTCTTGGAAACTATACCGTGTTAGGATTGAAAGATGTTTCATTGGGTCAATCTAATGTTGTTAATGGAGCTGTGGGAAATACGGCTTCAGGTAAATCAGTTGCAATAGGTGCCAACTCAACCGTAAATGGTTTTGTGAAATCCAGTGTGATTGCATTGTCGCAACCGGTAACTGTTACTGGTGGATTGGTTTACAGTCCTGCAGTTGTTACGTTGCCAACTTTGCAAACCAATACGGCAACTGTTCCTAGTAGCAATTTTACCGTACTTGATAATGTTACAACTACTATTTCTACCAATTATAATACTGTAACAATTGGTAAGGCTGCTGTAGTTACAATTTCAGGTACAATCTACGGAGCTATCACGATTGGTGAAGGTGCTCAGGTTACATTTACACAAGCATCGGTAAATATTAATTCTATTGTAATGGCATCTGGGAAGTTGAATGTTAATTATACGACGGCTAATTTTAATGGTACTGTTGTTAAGATTAAATCGACAGTTGTTATTGGCGACAGATGCCGAGTAAATGCAGCTAATGCAACATTCCACATGACTGATGCTGTGGCTGATGTAGAGAAGTTTTCGGTGAATTCAAGTGATACCAGATTCAATGGAAATATTCTGATGCCGAAAGGAAAACTTCAACTTAAAGGAACTGTTGGGCCTTTGGTGATGACTGGTATTTTTATGGCTGAAAACATTGCCAGCAGTGTGGCTGCAACTTGGAACGGTAATACTTGCACAGGTAATTTGATTGCAAGAAATCAAGGTACCTCATCACAGATTGTAATGGGTAATGGAGCTAATACTTCTTTTGATGTGGTGGTTTCTCCTAATCCATCTACAACTGATTTTAAATTACAGATTTCAAGTGCTAAACACGAGCCAGTAAATATCAAAATCTTTGATGTGACAGGTGCTTTGCAATCAGAAATTAAAGGCAAATATTCAGGATCAGAAATCAAAGTAGGTGGCCAATTGAAATCAGGGACTTATTTCGCAGAAATAATAAAAGGGAATGAGAAAAAACTGGTGAAGTTGATTAAATTGAATTGATGAATTAACATAATCAAATTGTTTTTTAAAAACCAGCCTGCCTTTAAAACGGTGGGCTGTTTTTTAAAACAATTCCCTCAGTTATCCATTTTTAACTACTTTTGGAACGAATAAAAATATTACTGAAACTACATTTTGAAAAAAAGCACAATTATATTAAAACTTCTGTTTTTTGTTTTGATGTGCTTGTATCCATTCTCTCAATATTCATTTGCACAGACTAAGCAAATTGATAGTTTGAAAATTCTCTTAAATAAACAGCCAAACGATAGTCTTAAAGTTAATACACTTAATATTTTAAGTAAATCATACTTCAGTATCGATACTAAAATTGCTATGCAATATGCAAGTGATGCAAAAGATTTGGCAGAAGAGATCAATTATAGAAATGGACTGGCTTTGGCATATAAAAATATAGGGATCGCATATTATATGCAAGGCAAGAATTTTGAAGCTTTTCAGATTTGGAATAAATGTTTAGTCTACTTTAAGGAATTAGGTGATAAAGCAGGTGAAGCGAATATTCTGAGTAATCTTGGGGTTATTTTTTTAAATACATCGGAAGATAATAAAGCTGTCGATTATTTCTTGGCATCACTAAAAATAGCTAAAGAATTAAATGATTCATTAAGAATTGTAACATTGTTGTCAAATATTGGTTCAATTTATGGGAATAAAAAGTATACTTACAATGTTGCAATAAATTATTACAATAAATCATTGCCGTTTTGTGAGTCAACAAAAGATCCAGTAATATTAGGAACTGTGCTTGTTAACCTTGGAGAAATTTATTATCAAAAAGGAATG
>CALCNY010000241.1 GCA_937897585.1 uncultured Chitinophagaceae bacterium
CATCCGGATATTTCTTTGACTTATTTCGAAATTGCCACTGTTTTTGACAAAAAAGGTGAATATGATTTGGCACTAGATTTCTATAAAAAATTTATTGAAACAAATAATCATGAAATAATCTCAGATGAAAATTCATCTTTTTATTTCATATTAGGCAGTTGTTTAAAGGAGCTATTTAATTATAAATTGTCAATCTATGCATTCTCAAAAGGCTTTATTAATGAAAATAACGGAGATTATCCATTTCAAATTGCCCAATGCCATGAAGCTTTAGGGAATAAAATTGATGCACTTAAATATTTCATTGAATCTGCAGAAATTAGAAAAGAAGACCCAGATTGTGGAATAGAGGATGAAGCCACTATTGAATCTATTGAAAATGCAAACAGAATAGCAAAAGAATTGGATAAAGAAATTGAATTGCCAGAGTGGATTTTACAAAATAAAAATATTAAATCATGAATAAACACCATTTAAAAAAGTTAATTGAAATTGGGGACATAAAACAAGGTTATGTTGGAACCAATTCAAAAAAATGGGGAGAATCTGTTTTAGGGAAAACTGTAAAATTAGATTCATATTTAGATAAGAAATTTGAAAGAAAGGAGCTTTTTGAGTATTGTAAGAATAAAAAGAATAATGATTATAATGTTATAGTTGCAATCTTATCTTGGGGTGGGATGAGAAGAGATCATGGGAGATTGTTTTTTAAAAATTACATAAGTGTTAGTGAATTAATAGATAATTTAAGAATTGGCAAATTTATAACAAGAAAAGAAGCATTTAAAGAATTCCAAAATTGGAGGAGAACTAATCCTAATCTTGGTATTGGAATAGGGTATTATACAAAACTAATTTGCTTTTTATCTCCAGTCCTAAATGGATATATTATGGATCAATGGGCATCTAAATCAATCAACTTATTATGGGGCGAGGAAATTGTAAAATTACAAAACAATGTTTGGGTAAATGATTCAAATAACGAGTTTGTATATGAAACTTATTGTCAAAAAATAGATGAACTTGCTGTGATAATGGGTTGTTCAGGATTTGAAGCTGAAAAAAGAATATTTTCCTTAGGATATGGAAAAGGAGAATGGAGGAATTACTTGAAAAAACACTACTAAACCATCTATATTTTTACTTTTAACTTTTGAATTTTAAATTTATCCCATGTCCCAACTCGGTCAACACGTAAACACCACACAGCTCAATAAATTCTTGGAGCATATTTTCAACCGCAACAACAAGCTCCACGAAAAAGGGCAGCGCGGTACGCCCATTATGATATGGGGTAATCACGGTTTGGGTAAAACACATACCGTGGTAGAATTTGCCAAAAAGAACAACTGGAAAATGGCTTATTGCGCACCTGCTCAGTTTGAAGAGATGGGCGATTTGCATGGTATGCCGTCGATAGTAGATCCTGATGAAAAAGTATCGGGTGATGAGTATACGGTATATAGTCCGCCGGAGTGGGTGCCTAAAGAAGAAGGTCCTGGTATTTTGTTGCTCGATGATATCAATCGTGCAGACGATAGGATATTGAGAGGCGTGATGCAGTTGCTGCAAAATTTCGAATTGCAATCATGGAAGCTACCAGCCAAATGGCAGATTGTAGCTACCGCTAATCCGGATGATGGCGATTATTCGGTAACGCCAATGGATGATGCGATGCTCACGAGGTTATTGCATGTGTCGCTTAAATTCGATGCACGCGCATGGGCAGCCTGGGCTCATAGTGCAGGGGTAGATAAAAGAGGAATCGATTTTGTATTGACCTATCCAGAATCGGTAACGGGTAAACGCACCACGCCAAGAAGTCTGGTGCAGTTTTTTGATCAGATTCATGATATCGCTGATCTAAAAGAAGAATTGGATCTGGTAATTGCGCTTTCCAAAAGTGCATTGGACGAAACTACGGTGAGTAGTTTTATTAGTTTCATCAATGATGATTTGTCGATGTTGATAGATCCGGTTGAAATTTTAGAAGCAGAGAAGTTTGCCGATGTAAAGAAAAAAATGGAGACGATAGCTGTTGGAAAAAACGGCGAAAAGCGTATTGATAGAATTGCTACCATTTGCACGAGATTGTATTTGCATTTGAAAAATGATGCGTACAAACCAGTAAAAAATCACAAAGAAAATCTGGTGGAATTTATGTTGCTCGATGCCATTCCAAATGATTTGAAAATGAGCTTGTTTATGGATTTGAATAAAGAAGGAGAGAAGGAGGTAAAGGAGATGTTGAAGGATAAAAAACTGGCGAAGCTATTGCTGAGCAGTATGTAATTATAATATTGAAAAAGTAAGTTAACCATGTCGATTGCAACTGAACGATTTGATAAGTCAAAGCCTGGACTGTATTTTTTTTCTGTAAATTTTACACCTATTGTAAGGGTTCATACCGCATTATTTATTCCCGAAAAGGGCGAATCATTTGAGATTTCCATACTGGTAAATCAACCCTCGTATTATTTACAGTACCATATATTTTTCTATGTAAACAATAAGGAACTTTTTCCTTTTGATTTGTTATTAAAAAAGTTTGGTGCAGATATTAAAGACAAACGATTTGCTGATTATAATTTAAAATTCGAAAACAATAGTTCCCCAATCGCTGATGCTTATTTTCAAAATCTATCTAATGCAGATTCAACGATTGTTTTGGGCAATTCAATTTGGAATGGCATTACTGCACTTGATGGTTCAATTCAAATGCCGGCAAATGGAAATGGCATTACATTAGACGCATTGAATGCAGTAATTAATCATTTGATTATTTTTTCAAAAGAAAAAAAATCGTTTGACAATAACGATTTTCAGGGTTTCGCTTCTGCCGCTTCTGCTGCACACTTAAAGCGTTATTCCTGGAATTTTTCACTCACCAGAGTTAATTATCTGGTGGATGATGTTGCAATTGCATTATTAAATTCAGATGTCCAGTCATTAAAAATTACTTCTTTAAAATCAATCACACCCAAGCAAGCCGAGCATTTGGGAAAGCTCAAGGGTAAATTGTTTTTAGATGCGCTGGATACCAT
>CALCNY010000242.1 GCA_937897585.1 uncultured Chitinophagaceae bacterium
ATTTTTTGTTTCAATTAAAATTTATATTTCCAAACCAATCCGACTGATGTGCCAAAATGTTCATCCGCGGAATATTTTAAACTCATTTTTGAACCATCATTCGCTAATTCATTGTATCGATTTAAAGCTCGTCTAAAATGACGAACACTGACAGAACCGAAATACAAATTAGCTACCGCACTTCCTCCGACTACGGACCAATAAAAACCATCTGATACCGCATCTTTTTTTAATAATGTATAAAATTTAGATTCTTCGGGCTTGAACTCTTGATCTTCTGTAGCCGTAAACATTTTGTATGCCGTATACACTAAGAAGGCTCCGAAAAAATACAATACCCACTGAAATTCATTCACCAATGAAACACCTATGGTGATAAAAATAATCCTAAGCATAATCGCCATCAGAATACCAATTAACAAGACCCTACCATAATGAATTTCTTTTACCTTGAAAGCAGAAAATATGATGATGAAAACAAAAATGTTATCTATACTCAAACTCCATTCCATTAAATAAGCACTGAGAAATTCAATAGCAGTTTGACCTCCTTCTTCTATACCGATAAAAACCAGAAAACCCATTGCAATGGAAACCCAAAAAAACGTTTGCAAAACGGCGGAACGTAAACTTACAATATGATTTTTTTGACTAAAAAAACCCAAATCAATGATAATTGATAATAACATCACAATTCCAAAAACACCATATACAACTTGTGACTTATCCATAATAATAATTAACGAGCGTATTTTCTTTTACGTAAATACTGAAAGAAAAATGCGAAGATAATAACGAGCATTACCGGTAGTAAAATATTAATCAACTGCCAATAGGTACGGTCTGCATTTACTTTTTTAGTGTCGAGAAATTTAACGGTATAATCTTTACTCTTGGCTTCCGAAAGGTCATTGGTATTCAACATGTAATCCAGTGTGTTGAGTAAAAACTCTCTATTAGCAAATGGAAATTCACGCTGAGAACCATAAGTAAATGGATTCATTCCCATGCTTAAAGGTTGGTTGCCTTTTACAACAGCATTCATAATAATGTCAGCATCAGAAACCACCAACATTTTATTTTCTGTAAGACAAGACTTAGAAAACATAATATTATATGCTTTCAATGAATCATTCATTGCAGCAGAAAGTCGATTGGAAAATAATGAATTGAATTTACCTTCCAGTAACACCGCAACAGGTACAGCCGCTGTTTTGTATTGATTATCTTCTGGAGCGGTTACATTTTCTTTACCGCTGATTAATGCAGGAGTAGCAATAATTCTGGCATTGGGAGAGCTGTGAAGCAGCACTGTTTTTTTTATGCCTTCCGACTCAACCAAATCAATTGAATTCACAAATTTACCTGAAACGTATCCCAGATTTTTATTGATGGGGTGATTTTCTGCAGATTCCAAAACAGGGAAATAATTCCATGGTAAAAATTCAAACTGACCATTTCCGTTAACATCAAAAGGTAGATAGTCGCATTGCAAATCCATGAGTAAATCCGGATTGATTCTCACACCATAATGAAATATAAAATCATTTAGCTGCAAATCTCTATCGTAAGCAATGACTTCGTTTTTTATTTGCAGGCTGTCCATTTCAGCATTCAATCTGTCGATGAAGAAAAGTAATTTACCACCATTCATCACATATTGATCGAGTTTTAGCTTTTCAAGATCTGAAAACGCTTCTTTGGGTTTTAATACAATTAATGCTTTGAATTCTGGAGCTATGAAAGGTTGTTTTTGAATATCAACCAAAGACAAATTATATGAGGGTTTTAGTGTTTGTTCAGCAAGATCATACACACTGAAATCCATCGGCTCACCGTTACCGATAGCATAAGCAATTTCAGTCTTTTCTTTCTTACCAATAGAAGCTATTGCATTCGCAAACTGATATTCCAACATCGCTTCTGCATTATTAACTTCTTTTACATTTACAATAGGTGTTTTCCCTTTGTAAATTTGTACGGGAAGCATAGTGTCTTTATAATGTAAAAGCGCAACAGGATAAACTTGTTGTTGTTGCTGGCCATTTTTTACCTGCGCAGTAAGATTGATGGGAACGATGCCTAATGAAGTTAATGTATCTGCATAAACAGAATTAGTGCCTTCTATGATTTCATCAGGAGCAATAAATCGATATTTTATTTTATTCCCTCCCACTTCTTTAAATTCTCTAAGTAAATCTTCTGTGGCAGATGCTAATTTTTTAAATCCACTTGGGTAATTTCCTTTTAAAAAAACATCAATAGTTACGGGTTCGTCTAAATTTTTTAAAATAGTTGTAGTTCCTTTGCTTAAGGTAAATCGTTTTTCGTCTGTAAGATCTATTCTGAAATGCCATGTGGAAGTAATAATATTCACGGCAAGCAATACCAGTATTATTAAGACTACTCCCCATCTTCGATTCAAAAATCCTGAGAACTTCTTCATATTATTTGCTCTTCAGTTTTTTTTGGGTGATAAAAATAGAGAGTATAATCAAACTTAAAAAATAAGTCAAATCCCGGCTGTCAATAACACCTCTGCTGATACTTTGGTAATGGAAGTCAATACCCAGCATTTCGATATAATAATCTACATTACCGGAAAATACACTGATTGAACTTATAGCGTTGAAGCCAAAATATAAAATCAGGCACATAAAAGCGCTAATCAAAAAAGAAACGATAGCATTGGAAGTAAAGCTTCCACAACAAATACTGATGGCAGAAAAAACGGCACTCAAGAAAATCAATCCCAAATAACTACCTGCAATACCACCTTTATCAATAGCACCGGTAACGCTAAGTGTTTTAATGGTGAAAACATATAAAAGAGTAGGGATAAGCGCTATAACAACAACCAATATCACGGAGAAATATTTCCCCACCACGATCTGTAAAGAAGTTACAGGCTTTGTTTTTAGGATTTCAAAAGTACCTGTTCGAAATTCATCTGAAAACGAACGCATGGCTACAGCCGGCACTAAGAAGATAAAAACCCATGGTGCCAATTCAAAAAATTTATCAAGACTGGCATAACCAAAATCAAAGATATTGCTGTCCTGTAGCAGAAAAAGGAACATCCCATTTATCAATAAAAACAGGATTACAGCAATATAACCTGTAAGGCTGCTGAAAAACTGGCTTATTTCTTTTTTACAAATGTTCCACATAATTGAAAAATCTGCTGCAATTTACTCTATCCTGAATAAAGAATTTCAAGAAAAAAATCAATTTTAAACTGTTTTAAAATAGTTGAATAGCGTTGAAAAAACTGAAAAAATAAATCCCTGGTATTTTCAATTTCTTATTTTATAATAACTTAACTTGTTTATCTTATTTAATCACTAAAAAATTAACTGGCATGAAAAAGACGTTACTTTTCTTTATGGGCTGTACCCTATTAGCAATAGGCTGCCAAAAGACTTCTCTTACAGAGATGAATGCAACTGACGGAAACATCGTTGCAGATGCACCTGCTTCATATGGTCGCCATTGCGCATCTTACGAAGTATTACAAAGACAAATAAAAGAAGATCCTTCTTTAGTTGGCAGAATGCAAGCCATTGAAGAAGCCACTGAAAGATTTGCCAGCAATCCTGATATGGCAAGATTGGTAAATGGTGTTTATGTTATTCCTGTTGTTGTAAATGTTTTGTATCAAACAGCTGCTCAAAATATTTCTTTAGCTCAAATTCAATCTCAAATTGCGGTTTTGAATGCTGATTATGCGGCTACAAATGCTGATTACAGTTTAACTCCTTCTACCTTCACGGCTGTAAGATCAGGTAACACCAACATCCAATTTGTATTGGATACTGTAATTCGTAAATCAACAACTAAATCCTCTTGGTCAACTAACGATGCGGTTAAAAAAACTGCTAGTGGTGGTTTAAACCCAACCAGCCCAACAACCAAACTAAACTTATGGTGCTGTAATTTGAGTGGTGGTATTTTAGGTTACGCTCAATTCCCTGGTGGAAGTTCAACTACTGATGGCGTTGTAATTGATGATAATGCTTTCGGTTCTACAGGAACAGTTTCTGCACCTTACAACAAAGGAAGAACAGCTACTCATGAAGTAGGTCACTGGTTAAATCTTCGTCACATCTGGGGTGATGCAACTTGCGGTAATGACTTAGTTGGAGACACACCTCTTCATACAGGTGCAAACTATGGTTGCCCTGCAGCAAATTCAAAATCAACTTGTACTGGAACACCAGTTATGATGACTATGAACTACATGGATTATACAGATGATGCTTGTATGTACATGTTCTCTGCAGGTCAGAAAACAAGAATGCTGGCTACATTTGCTACAGGTGGTGGCAGAACAACTTTCGCTGCACCTTAATCAATTCAAAAATATTTAAATAGAAAAGCCACCTAAAATGGTGGCTTTTTTATTTACCTCAAAGAATAGGAGGAAATTAATTTGCGCAGCGGATAATTGATTGAGAACTTCCCTCTTGGGGGATTGAGTGGGCCGTTTACACCGAAAAACTCTCGCCACATCCACAACTCCTGCTGGCATTGGGATTGCTAAAATGAAATCCTTTACCATTCAACCCATCGCTGAATTCCAGTTCGGTATTAACGAGGTATAAAAAACTTTTTAAATCAGTAACTATTTTAACCCCTTTATCTTCAAAAACCTGATCCATGGGCTTCACTTCATTATCAAAATCCAGTTTATAACTCAGTCCGCTACAACCTCCACCAACAACGCCTACACGAAGAAAATAACTAGAGTCATTTTCAACACCTGCATCTTTCATCAATTGATGAACTTTTGCCTTGGCCTTATCGCTAATGTATATTCCGTTGTCTGTTGCTACCATTGTAGTAATTATTAGTGAATTACACTTTCTTCAAACTTGATTTTTTCCATTCCGTTTTTCTCTCTGTAATCGTTGATTGCTGCTTTAATAGCGTCTTCAGCCAATACAGAACAATGGATTTTTACTGGAGGTAAATTCAATTCTTCTACGATAGTCATGTTGTCAATTTTCAATGCTTCATCAACGCTTTTTCCTTTTAACCACTCAGTAGCCAAAGAAGAAGAAGCAATTGCAGAACCACAACCAAAAGTTTTGAACTTAGCGTCAGTAATCATTCCTGTTTCATGATTCACTTCAATTTGCAATCTCATTACGTCGCCACACTCAGGAGCGCCAACAAGTCCGGTTCCTACATTTTTGCTTGCTTTATCTAAAGTTCCAACGTTTTTTGGATTTTGATAATGATCGATTACTTTTTCTGAATATGCCATGGTATTAATTTGATAATTTGAAAATTAGTTAATTTGAATATTTTGAATTTTTACTTCTTTATTTCTTATTTGTTATTCCTTATTTTTTGTTTTTTAGTGTGCCGCCCACTCAATCGTATTCAAGTCAATTCCTTCTTTATACATTTCCCAAAGTGGACTCATTTCTCTTAATTTCAAAACGGTGTCTGTAATAGATTTGATGGTGTAATCAATTTCTTCATCTGTTGTAAATCTACTCAATCCAAAACGAAGTGAGCTATGAGCCAAATCATCGCCTAAGCCTAATGCTTTCAACACATAAGAAGGTTCCAATGATGCAGAAGTACAAGCTGAACCAGAACTCAATGCAATATTTTTATTGAATCCCATCAATAAACCTTCACCTTCAACATGCTTAAATGAAATATTAGTAACGTGAGGCAAACGATGTTCTCTGCTGCCATTTACATAAGCTTCTTCAATTTTCATCAATTCAGTTTCAAGCTTATCTCTCATTACAGCAATTCTTTTTGCATCAGCTTCCATTTCATTCATACACAACTCGCAAGCTTTTCCAAATCCTACAATGCCAGTTACATTTAATGTTCCGCTTCTCATACCGCGCTCATGACCGCCGCCATCCATTTGGGCCGTTACTTTTACTCTTGGATTTTTTCTACGAACATATAAAGCACCCACTCCTTTAGGACCATACATTTTATGAGCAGTGAAAGCCATTAAATCGATTCCATCTTTATTAACGTCAACCGGAATTTTACCAACCGCTTGTGTAGCATCAGTAAATACCAACACGCCATGTTTACGAGCAATAGCACTGATTTCTTTGATAGGCATTACGGTTCCAATTTCATTATTGGCATACATAATTGAAATCAAAATGGTTGTGGGTCTGATGGCGGCTTCCAATTCTGTCAAATCAATCAATCCATCAGGTTGAACAGTTAGATAAGTAACCTCACCTCCTTGTTTTTCTATATGTTTACAAGTATCCAAAACAGCTTTGTGTTCTGTAGTGGCAGTAATGATGTGATTTCCTTTGCTAGCGTACATTTCAAATACACCTTTAATTCCTAAGTTATCAGCTTCAGTTGCTCCTGAAGTGAAAATAATTTCCTTTGGATCAGCTCCTATCAATTTTGCCACTTGCTCTCTGGCGTAATCAACAGCTTCTTCAGCAGCCCAACCAAATGGATGGTTTCTGCTGGCAGCATTACCAAACTGATTTAAAAAATAAGGTGTCATCGCTTCCAAAACCCTCGGATCCATCGGAGTAGTAGCGTTATTGTCCAAATAAATAGGCAGTTTCAACATAAAATATGATAAGTTTGTTTATATAATTACAATAACGCGAAATTAGGGCAAAAGGTTTTATTTTGCTAGTGTTTATAGAATTCAATTTCTTATTTAACGCATTTC
>CALCNY010000243.1 GCA_937897585.1 uncultured Chitinophagaceae bacterium
TTCTGGTTTCTTTATACGTGGCTATCGCATGTGTTTCACTGAGATACTGATTCATCCTTTCAATTCCAGCGGATTCGCCTCCTTTGAATGAATAAGCTGCACGGCAATCAAATAAATTATTTTCCAACCCTAGTTCAGGTAATGTAGGGAGAAGTGTTTTTTCTATTGGTGGTGATACAATAGATGACAGTGCAGAAAAAACTTTTCTCACTTTAGCCTCTTTCTCAACCCGTTTTCTGAAATCCGTAAACACATCAGGTATTGCTGTTATTGTAAAAGGCAAATCATCTTGATGGTATAAAGTTGTTGTATCAAAAGTTTCTAGTGTTACATTTATTTTCTTTAATTCGGTTTCAACTTTGGATTGAGTAACCCATTCTTCATACCCAACTTGTTTCTTAGCAAATACTTTTTGTGCATTATATTTTTCTGCGAGTTTATAAATTTCTGTTTCAGGATTTCCTTTTACAACGATCAATCCCGAACCCATTTCACGTAAAATTTTGTCTAGATCAGCTAATGATTCCAGCAAAAATTGCGCTCTGAAACTACCTGTTTTTTTAAAGCCAAATTCAGTAGTTTGAAAATGATGTTCATCAATACAATAAACAGGAATAATCTCCTCGCTTCCAAGAATCGCTTTAAACAACACCTCATTATCATGCAACCGTAAATCTGTTGTAAACCAAACTATTGATCTTTTCATTTATAGTTCGTTGATATGTTTTAAATAGTAATCAGCTTGTTCTAACAATTCGTTTTGAGCTTCAACATTCATTTTCTTCCATACGTTATACATCATGCCTATTCGAAGATTGTTGCCGAGTTTATCTTCATGTTTATTATAAAAATTCCAATACAAGCTGTTAAACGGACAAGCCTTATCTCCAGTTTTTTTATTTTTATCATAATAACATCCTGAACAATAACTGCTCATTTTGTTGATGTAAGCAGCAGAACTTACATAGGGCTTTGTTCCAACAATACCGCCATCTGCAAACTGACTCATGCCTCTGGTATTGGTAATTTCTACCCATTCAAATGCATCAATATAAATACCCAAATACCAGGCATCCACTTCATCAGGATGAACGCCAGCCAGCAACGAAAAGTTACCGGTCACCATTAAACGCTGTATGTGATGTGCATATGCATAATCAAGTGATTGATGAATAGCATCTTTCAGGCAATTCATTTTTGTGTTGCCTGTCCAAAACCATTCTGGCAATTTTTTGTCATGCTGAAAATAATTAAGATTAGCATATTCAGGCATCTTCAACCAATAGATTCCACGCATGTATTCGCGCCATCCGATAATTTGTCTGACAAAACCTTCTAATTGATGAAATGCTATTTCATCCGAATTATTATAATAAGCTTCAATAGCTTTATCAACTACTTCTTTGGGAGATATCAATTTAATGTTCATTGAAAATGATAACCTCGAATGATAAACAGACCATTCATTCGGCGCCATAGCATCCTGAAAAGTTCCAAATAATTTCAAACAATTTGTTGTAAAAAAATCAAGCAACTCCAATGATTGCTTTCTATTTATCGGCCAGATAAAATTTTTGCTGTCAACTTTCCCAATTGTTTTGATATTTGATTTTTTAATTACAGTTTCTATTTCTGTAACATCATTTGAAAAAACTAAAGGAAAAACTGGCTTGTGTGCCTTAGGTAATTTCTGGCGATTGTCTTCGTCGAAATTCCATTTACCATGCAGAGGTTTATTTTCATCATCAATCAGCACCAGGTGTTTCTTTCTCATGTAGCGATAGAAAGTTTCCATCAAGTATGTCTTTTTATCAGCAAACAAATCACCTAATTCTGTTCTTGTACTATAAAAATGTTCGGAGTCATAAACTTTAGTTGGAATATTTAAATTTAATGCAAAAGCTTTCAGGTGCTCATCAACTCTGTATTCGTCAGGCAACAGGTATTCAAACTGAGTGAATTTGAATTTATCTATTAATGCCAAAATATTTTCATCAAAACGATGAAGATTGTTTTCTTCATTCAAATGAATATAAATGACATCATGACGTTGTTGTTGCAATTCTTTTGCAAAATCTTGCATGGCAGCAAAAATGCCAATTACTTTTTGAATATGATGTTTGGCGTAATCTGTTTCAGTTCTGATTTCCATCAACACATAAGTGACGTTACTATCAACTGTTGCAAACCAACTGTGATTGATATTCAACTGATCTCCAAGTATGAGTCTGAGTGTTTTATTTTTAATAGACATTTATCTTTTATTTCTGCATTTATCACTGCAATATTTTACTTCATTCCAATTCTTCTCCCATTTTTTTCGCCAAGTGAAAGGTCTGTTGCAGGTCAAGCAAATTTTAGTAGGAAGATTTTCTTTTTTGATATTTTTCATTAAATCTCGATTGAGGTTATATTCGGTTTAGCATAAGAAAGTCTGGCAATTTTATTTGTTTCGTGATAACTATCCAATCCTGATATGGCAATCGTTTCAGCCATTTCAATATCAATAGCACCATCAGACAATAAACAAGATTCAGGAAGGATAACTTCAATTACTTTTCCAATGACTAAAATAGTTCCGTTGATTTTCAATTCGTGCTTTTCAATAAATTCTAAACCATATTTAATGAAACTTTCTTTTACAAAAGGCGCTTTGAGTTCTTTTATATATTCGGTTGTTAAACCAGTTGCTTCAAATTCTGAAATATCTTTTGGATAACGAGCTGAAGTCTGGTGAGCTTGTTTGTATATCGATTTGCAGATGTGATTAATGGTAAAACAATTTGTTGCTAGAATATTTTCAAAAGTATGTCTATCTACAGTATCTGGTCTGTTTATAAAACCTACCAGCGCAGGATTTGAGCCCAAATGAATGACAGAACTAAAAATTGCCAAGTTGGTATTGTTTTCGTTATCAATTGTGCCAATCAAAGAAGCACTTTTAAACCCTGAAAGCGAGTTCATGAAAGCCGCTCTTTTTCTGGATTCCATGTTGAGGATATCATCGCCGGTAAAATGGATTGTAGACATTTAAAATGATTTAAATTAAATAACAACCCAACAGAGATTTTGTTTTATGATTTTTTATTACAATTAAGAAACAGAGAAATGCGCTTGAGGAAGGATTTTGATGTAGGGGAAATTAAATATTAATAGATTACTTACGGATACAAAATTTAAAAACCCTTATCAGTAAAGGTTTTCAGGGGTGAGGTACAAATGGGGTAAAGGAATAAAAAGTAAGAACTTATAGACTTAGAGCTACATTAGCTAGCCTTGAACTTTCTTTAATTTAAAAGATAATTATCTTCTCTAGCTTTAAGGTTGTTATGAAATTACTCACAACTCAATTTGAAATCATGAAGGAGATTATAATTTATAAATCAAAAAACAAGTAAAGAATAAAAAAATATTTTCATTTTTTTTATTTGAAAATTTTCTACATAAAAAAAGTCGCCTCACAAATAATAGTTGAGGCGACTTTTATTTTAATATTCTGAATTCAGATGAAAATGATTAGTACTTTACCAATCTTATTGTTTTCTGATCATATCCATTTCGAACTTCCATGAAATATACTCCAGCTTTGAAATCATTGCCTAATTTGATGTTTGCATTAGATGCAGTTTTTAATTTACGGATTAATCTTCCTTGTACATCAAAAATAGTTATGGCAGATTGCTCTTGACCTGAACCACTCAAATGAATATTAAAATCAGTGGTACTAGGATTTGGATAAACGCTCACTTCAAATGCATCAACACTTGAATTTTTTGCTACAGGCAATGAACATCCAGCCAATGCCGTGTTGGTTAATTTTGCAGCTTTGACAGGACTGTTTCCACAGCCTGAAATATACTGTAGGCGAACGCTGTCTCCAGCTCCTGCAGCAACATTCACAGAGTAACGAACAAGAATAACTTGAGAATTTACTGTACCCGAATCAATAGTGGCATTAGCTCCTAGTGTTCCTGTGAAACTCCATAAATATCCGCTTGCTGTTGCAGGTAAACTTGGTGCTGCATAACGATACACTCTTGCATAACATTTTGATGGATCTACTGAAGTGATTGTAATAGTTGTAGGCACTAAAAGTGAAGACAATGCAGTATTAGTCAGTTTCAATGCTTTGCTTGCGCTATATCCACAATTCGAACTGTAACTTACTTTTACGCTATCCCCTGATGCTGCTGCGACATTGCTTGTGTATCTTACTAGAATAACTTGAGATGTTGCAGAACCGGAATCAATTACAGCATTGGCTCCCAATGTTCCTGTGAATGACCACAACCAACCCGTTGCAGCTCCAGCTGTTGTTGTAGCAACTGGTAAGTTTGGTGCAGCATAACGATACAATCTAGCTCCACATGCATTTGGTGCTACGGAAGTTGCTGTAATAGAAGTTGGTGCTAATGGGGCTGACAATGCTGTATTGGTCAGTTTCAAAGCTTTGCTTGAGCTATATCCACAATTCGAACTGTAATTTACTTTCACACTGTCTCCTGCTGCAGCCGCGACATTGCTTGTGTATCTTACAACAATTACCTGAGATGTTACAGAACCGGAATCAATTACAGCATTGGCTCCCAATGTTCCTGTGAATGACCACAGCCAACCAGTCGCAGCTCCTGCTGTTGTTGTAGCACCAGTTAAGTTTGGTGCTGCATAACGATACAATCTGGCTCCACATGCATTTGATGCTACTGCTGTTGCTGTTATTGCTGATGGTGCCAATGGTACTGATAATGCTGATAAAGTTATTTTGGCTTTACCATAATTACTATAACCGCAATTTGATGTGTATCTGCACTTCACGCTATCTGATGCATCTGCTGCTGCATTGTTTGCAAACAAAACTACAATTACTCTTGAGTCTGTGCTTCCTGAATCAATTACAGCATTGGATCCCATCACATTTCCAACAAAACTCCATTCATATCCTGTCGCAGCTGTAGCAGTTGTTGTGGTTGCTGGAGTTACAGGTACTGAATAACGAACTTTTCTTCCACTACAAACATTTGTAACAACGTTTGTTGCGGTTACAACAGGAGCAGCTGGCACATTGAATGCTGTAAGATTGATTTTTGCCTTTGAATAATTGCTATAAGTGCATCCGTTGTTGTAGTTATATCTGAAGAACACACTATCATCAACTGCAGCTGCAGCGTTGCTAGTGAATAATACCACAATCACTCTTGAATTTATATTTCCGGAATCAATGGTTGCATTCGCTCCTAATGTACTTCCTGAGAAACTCCATTCGAATCCTAAATCCCCAACAGTAGTTGCAGGAACAGGAACTGAATAACGAACTTTTCTTCCACCACAAACATTAGTAATCAAGTTTGCAGCTGTGATTGATGGAGATGTCAAAGGAGTCCAAGCTGTGTTGGTTAGCTTGAATGCTTTTGAAGCACTTGATCCACAATCACTGTAAGCTCTAACTTTAATACTATCAGTTGTAAGAGCTGCCAAATTCGAATTGTATTTCAAACGAATAACGCGAGAGCTAGCTATATCACCTGAGTCCACAGTCACACCTGTTACTCCTCCAACACCATCAGGTAATATCCATGCATAGCCTGAAGCATTTACTGATGAACTTGCGGTATATCTGTAAATACGTGCACCGCAATTGTTTTGTACTAAGGTTTGTGTTAATGTAGTCGGAGCCGAAGGAATACCTCCGGATGTTGACAAAATCATAGTTATAACACTGTCACAACCGTTAGCATTTGTCAGCGTTGTAGTTTTAGTTCCGGCTGCAGTAAACGTCACCCCATTCCATACAAAAGGCAACTGATTAATACAAATTGTATCTCTAATAGTGCTGCTTGATGTATTCTTAACTGTCAATACTAAAGTAGCTACTGAATCGCAACCTGCTACGTTTGTCAATGTCACTGAATAAGTACCAGCTGCATTATAATTGTTTCCGTTCCAACCGTATGGCAGTTGGTTAGAGCATACTGATACAGGTGTTGAACTTGATGAAGTATTCTTCACTGTCAAAACAAGCGTGGCTATTGAATCGCAACCTGCTGCGTTAGTCAGTGTTACTGAATAAGTACCAGCTGCATTGTAGCTGTTATTATTCCAGCTATATGGCAATTGGTTTGAACATACTGATGCAGGTGTTGAACTTGATGAAGTATTCTTCACTATCAAAACCAACGTGGCTACTGAATCGCAACCTGCTACGTTTGTCAATGTTATTGAATAAGTACCAGCTGCATTATAATTGTTTCCGTTCCAACCGTATGGCAGTTGG
>CALCNY010000244.1 GCA_937897585.1 uncultured Chitinophagaceae bacterium
GAGATGATGTTGCTGAATCAGCGATTGTGATAACTGATGTACCAGCTGCAACGCCAGTGATTGTTACAACTAGACCAGAAACTGAAACTGTTGCAACTGATGTATTTGAGCTGCTATAGGAAACATCAAGACCTGAACTCGCAGAACCTGTAAGTGTGATTGAAGCATCACCATAAGTAACAGCATTCAAACTACTGAAATTGATGCTTTGATTCTGTAATGAAGGAGCAGTAATGTTCGCAGTCAATCCACTTGGCTGTTGTAAAGTATAATTAGAAGAGGCACTACCGGTAATACTGTATCCTGTAACACTAACCGAAATGTTAGTTCCTATTGCAGCACTTGCAAAAACAGCCACTGGAGTTCCTGAAATTGAAACGTTGGAGATATCTGAACTAACAACTCCGCTTAAAACAGGTGTACCCGATAATGTGGCGTCGGTTGTGCCATCATATGTTTTATCATTTGCAGAAATACCTGTGATAGTTACTGATTTTGCAGTTATATTGGCAGATAAACCTGTAGGTTGTGAAATAGTATAATTTGACGAAGCAGTTCCAGTTAAAGAATAACCGGTTACAACAACGGCAACATTATTAGCTACTGAAGACGATATAAAACTAGCGGCTGCACTAGCAGCTGATAAACTTACATTTGATGCATCTGCTGAGATAACTCCGCTCAATATAGCAGAACCAGAGAGAGTTGCAGCAGTGCTTCCATCATAAACTTTATTATTAGCTGATAATCCTGAAATGGTTACCGATTTAGCTGTGATATTTGCAGTTAAACCTGTAGGTTGTGTAATTGAATAATTGGCTGATGGTGTGGTATAACCTGTAACCGTAATTGCTTTATTTGTGCCCACACTCGCAGTCGCAAATGAAGCACTCGCTGTACCTGTAACAGAAAAACTCTCACTGTTAACCAAACCTGAATAAGACGCCGTACCGGATAAAGTGGCAGTTGTAGTGGCATCGTATGTTTTATTGTTAGCAGTAATACCCGTAATAGTTAAACCTTTTGTTGATACGGTGTTACCTGAAGCAGGAGTTGTAATATTTACAGAACTGGCACCAGTGCTAGACAATACAATATTTTGACTATTGTAAGAACCGGCTGCAGCAGTTGCTTTTATTCTGATATAGAGTGTGCCACTTGCTGAACCTGAAGATTGAGTAAAGGTAACAGATCCACTATAAGTGGTTCCATCAGTTGATACTTCAAATCCAGTTGGAGCAGTAGCAGTGATATCTGCAGTTAAATTGCTTCCACTAATAGAAAATGACTGAGCTGTAGAATTTGTTCCGTATGTGGTAGTGAAGGCACTAGTAGTAGCAGCACCTGTGATTGTTGGTGAAGTTGAAGTTCCACAAGAACTTAATGGTGCATCTGTAGATGAAATAGCAATAGCAGTAGTTCCACTTATTGGGTTTGTAGTGTTAACAGAACCAGTTGCCCAAGTACCATCTGCATCAGTAGCACATCCTACAATATTACCGGTGGTTACACTTAATTGCTCTATTCTTCTAACCCCATTGGCATTTGTATTAGGTACAATTGTATTCCAAGCACCAGATGTTGTACTGTATCCTGTAACAACACTTGCAATAGTTGCACCTGTGCTTTCTACTACGGTAACAGCCAAAGGCCTTCCCGTTCCGGCTGTATTGTCATAGAGAGCAACTAAATTTTTTGCGGTTGCACTGCTGGATGTTTGTTGTATGAAACTACCATTGTTGGCTCCTGATGTTGTGGCAAATGCCAAAACAGTTATGCTTTTATCGAGTGCAAGTCTTTTTGAAACTGTTGTTCCTGTACCACCTGCATTTAGAGTTAATGTCGGATAAAGAGTTGCTCCACCAGCAAAAATTGCATTACCAGTGTTAACAAAACCAAACCAACCAGTATAAGAACCAGAACCATCGGTTGTAAAAGTTTCGTAAGTGCCGGCAGTACTGAGACCAGGACTAGTTGTATATGTATATGTAGATCCAGATGAACTTATTAGTAAAGGGTTACCTGCACCTGAGGCAGCGGTTCCAATTGTGGCAGATGCTGCAGCTTGGGTATAATACCTGTAAGTTGTGCTTGCAGTGAGTCCACTTACTGTAGCTCTGAACACAATAGGCAAACGGGTAGTATTACCAGACCCCATGTACTGAGGCACGATAGAACCTGTAAACCCTGATTGAGTAAGAGTTTGAGCCGAAACAATTTGTGTGCTTGCAGTAATAAAGAAAAACAACACGCTCAATAGTTTCAAAAGAGCTTTTTGTTTTGTACTGATAACAGACAAAATTTTTACTGGATGCAAATTTTTCATGTTTTTGTTTTTACGCTGATATAACTAATAAATAAACGCTGGATAAACTATTGTTTCAATAGGATAGAACTGAATGTATTCTTGTGGAGTTGAGTAGCTTTAGTAGGATATCTTGGATTACAAGAGCGCAAATATATAAGGTTGTTTTTTATAATCAAAGCAAAAAACAATTTGATAACAATATGGTAATTTCAAAAATATTAGTTTGGTAACAATTTGATAACATTGCTAATAGAAAATAGGTATGACAATAAAATAGTTTTGTAAAAAAAAATAATGAACAAGATATTTTTGATTTTCCTCATTTCTATTTTCTTTATTTCATGTAATAAAGACAGAGTAATCAACAACAACGGAAACGGCAATGGCAGTGATACTACAACAATGGGTACCCGCCATTTGATCCATTATTGGAATTTCAATGATACTGCCCACGATATGATATTGTTACCAAACATAAGCTTTGGTGGCGCTTCAATAGTTCCAAGCTTTGCCAATGTAAATGATACTATTGGTTATTTTGATTCTTACAGTATAGGTACAGATATCAATGTAAAAAGCGGAGACCAGGCTGGTTCTTGTCTGAGAGTTAGAAATCCAATCAATGATTTAGTTATTGCGGCTCCAACAACTAATTACAAAAATGTCATTTTACGTTTCGCGATTTCGATTAGCAGTGCAACATATGCACCCACAAATGAAACACTTTATTACACTATCGACGGAATTAATTATACTAATTCAGGATTGCCTTCACCAACATACACACCACTTCCTGATCCTGTATTTACTTTGAAAAGTTTTGATTTTTCGGGAATCAGCGGTGTAAATAACAACCCAAATTTCAAATGTAAAATTGTGTTTTCAAATGGTAATTTGAATACCAAAGGAAATACCAGAATTGACAATGTTACTTTTTATGCAGACTCACTTAATGCTACAAATTCAACAGACCATCATCCTGTTGCACAGAATGACCAATTTGTAATGAACCAGGATACTTTACTAATAAATACAGTGGCAACAAACGATTCAGCTAGTGCAGACGGAGGAAATATATATGCAATAGTTACAAATCCTTTGCATGGTAGCCTGAATATAAATGCTAATGATGGAAGTTTTGTTTACACACCAGTTTCTGGTTACAGTGGAACTGATGATTTTACTTATTCCATCACTGATATCGACGGAGACAGCGATACTGCATCTGTTTCAATAACTATAAATGCAGTTGCGCCTCCAGCGGGTATTGAGCTTTTACATTATTGGAATTTTAATAATAGTCCTATTTTAGTTCCAAATATTTCAATAATCGCAGGTGCTTCTTTGGTTGCTGATTATTCAACTGTTACCATTACCCCACTTGGTTATATAGATTCTTTTCCTAGAACAGATACATTAATTGTAAATGCACAAAATGGAGATTTACCGGGAAATTCACTTCGTTTACGCTGCCCTGTTACCTCAATGATAATGAATCTACCAACCAATAATTATAAAAATATTGTAGTTGCCTTTGCTGTGGCTAGAAGTAACAGTGGTCCGGCAACTGATAGTGTTTATTATAGTATTGATGGCGTTAATTATATCAATTCAGGATTAACACCTCAATCATATACGGTATCTGCTGATCCGGCTTATGAAGTTCATTCTTATGATTTCTCGTCAATTTCTGGAGTCAACAACAATTCAAATTTCAAATTTAAAATTGTACCTGTTGGGGCAGATATTGCTACTTCCGGAAACAACAGATTTGACAACATAACCGTAAAAGGGGTTCATCAATAATTTTAATTTTTATTATCCACTTCCATGAAAAAAATAATTTTTATACTCTTTGCAATTGCGTTTTCTTCCCTGAATATAAAAGCACAAGAACCGTTCAAAGTGAGCAACGGAAACAATGTGCTTGAAATTGGCGGGATTGTTTCTAGTTATGTCAATCTGAGAGATTATCCAGCAGGTGTAACACCAAAACTGAAAAATAATACTTTCAAACTAAAAGATGCGAGATTGGATTTGAATGGAAAATTTGGGAAGGACTTTGATATGCATGTACAGTTAGATTTTGCGAGCATAGGAGCCACCTACGATCCAGCGAGTCCACTCTTGAATGATGCACATGTTACTTACAAAGGGTTGAAAAAGTTATTCAATATCAGATTTGGTTATGGCAAATTGCCTTATTCACTAAATTCATTTATCGATCATGAATGGGCGCCATATTGGGAAAGACCGCTGGTTACCAAAGGAGATTTTTTTTCAAGGAGAGATATTGGTTTGAGATTGGATAGGAGTTTTTGGAAAGACAGAATTAAAGCTTTTGCAGGAATGTATACAGGAACAGGAGAACTTTCTTTAACAGGAGAAAATGATCCTAGCGGAGATTTTGAATACATAGGTAGAGTTGAATTAGGATATCCTGAAAGAAAAAAAGATTATGAATTAGCTGTTGATACAAAGGTTTCTTCAACTCCGAATATTCAAATTGGAATTAATGGCAGATACGCTAATAAACGACTTCCTGATGGATCCTCATTTATTTTAGGTGAAGCCGGAGCGTTGGTAGATGATCCTTATAATTTTAAAGTAGTTAATGGAAAAAAAGTTTTATTGGGTGCGGATGTGGCTTTTTTATATAAAGGATTTTCATTACAGGCAGAAGCTCATTCTTTAAAAGGAACTTTGAAAAATCCAAACGATCCTTTGTTATTCAACACAGGAGCTTCAGGAAATAATTATTTCAAAGCATTTGGATGGTTTGCCTGTGGAAATTATTATTTAAAACCTGCTAAAAGTATTTTCTCTGTAAGGTATGAACAATTGGATGCAAATGATTTGATTCCAGGATCAGGAACAAGAGTCGCCTATTCTTATTGTTATCAAATTAAAGGATTCCATTCAATGATTAGAGCGGAAATGTATAACATATTAACTCAAACTGAATTCATCAATAATTCTTCTTGGAAAAATCAATTTAGAATAGGCTGGCAATTTGTTATTGAGTAATAAACTTATGGAAAAACAATATTCTTTGTCTGCTCTTTTATTTGGATTGGCATTTTATCTTTTATTGCCAAATTTAGTCACAGACTTTTCAAATCGAAATCTTTTTGAAAAAGAAAAATTGACAATTGAATTTGATACCACCCTAAACTCTTTTTTGATTCACCCACCAAATATTAGTGGTGTTATCAATGACTCCAAAGACCCTTCCTTTAAATTTGGCATATTTTTCAAAGTACTCAACTTTGATGCAAAAAAAAAGTTTGAGATCAAAGCGATTAGTGATAATCAGCAAGTAGTTAAAGATGAAAACATCATAGTAGAAAGCTTAAACACAACTTTCAAAATCAAAATCAGGCCTTCCAACGTAGGATATGCCAATTTATTGATTACTTGTAAAAATGGTGATGAAGAGGCCTCAATAACGGTTAACTATGCCGCTTCTGCATTCGAACAAGAGTCAGGAGTCAATACATATTGGCATACCGGAATCACAGATGCTTCTGCTGCTCTAGCCATTGACAATAATTATATGTTAGTAGCTGACGATGAAAAAAACAAGTTGTTATTATATTTCAGAAACTTATCAGGATTGCCGATAAAAGAATTTGATTATAGTGCAGATTTAAACTTATCAGATGGTAATCAAGATAATTTTAAAGAAGTAGATTGTGAAGCTGGAGTCGCCAGTTTAAAAAAATCAGGTCGAGCATATTGGCTTGGCTCTATGAGTAATAGTGAAACTTCATTTAAACAAGAACCAAATAGAAATAGATTGTTT
>CALCNY010000245.1 GCA_937897585.1 uncultured Chitinophagaceae bacterium
TGCCATAATTTCCAGCAACGATTGGCTAATTTATTTTTAAGTCGGTAAGTACCGTCTGCATTTTTTTTATACCTGCTATATTTTTCATTTTCTGGTATCAATTGATTCGGATCATTTTCATAGTCATAAACTTGTGCTGTTTTAAAACGAACTTCGTCTACGCCTACCTGTTTGGCTAATGCTTTTATTTCTTCTATTTGATGCTCATTAGGTTTGACTACCAAAAATTGAAAAAACACAAATGGTGTTTTGCTGTTTAATGCCTTCTTCCATTTGACAATATTTTTTGCACCTTCTAAAACTTTTTCAAGATTGCCGCCAACCCTATATTGTTTGTAAACATCCTGAGTCGTACCATCGATTGAAATAATCAATCTGTCCAATCCGCTTTCGACTGTTTTTTTAGCCATTTCATCAGTGAGATAATGTGCGTTGGTAGAGGTTGCGGTATAAATTTTCTTTTTATTCGCATAGGCAACCATATCCAAAAAATCAGGATTCAAATAAGGCTCACCTTGAAAATAAAAAATCAAATACAGAACATGTTTGTGTAGGTCATCAATGGTCTGTTTGAAGAAATTATTTTGTAACATCCCTGTTGGTCTGGTAAAAGCTCTTAATCCACTTGGACATTCAGGACATCTTAAATTGCAACTTGTAGTAGGTTCAAAAGATATCGAAACAGGAAGACCCCATTGAATTGGGGTTTTGCTAAATCTACTGATTTGATAACTGGAATAAACCTTCAATGCATTCCAAATTCTGCCTACAGTAAGTTTGCTGAATAAATTAATGGAGTCATTTACATTGAACTCTGGCATGCGACAAAATTAATGTTATTTGTCGCAAGTAGTTTGAACTATTAGTGAATGAAATAATTTACTTTGATATAGAAAATTTTAAAAACGAAAGCAAGGAACTTCAGCCATGCATGTACTAAAATCTTCTTCGCAAAATTGATTATTGATTTCAGTATCAACCGGAGTATAAATCAGATCTCTGAAACACAACGTGCCTTGCTCATAACTATCGTAATTTTCAAAAATCACGTTCAACGTAATGAAGTTCATCACATAATTTCTGGTTTCTTTGGGTAAAAATTGCTGTACGTCCCAAAAAGTTGCACATTCAATACCTGATTTTTTTATCGCTTTTCTCACATTACCAACGCCACAATTATAACTTGCTGCTACTAAAAGCCAGTCGTTATTCAATTCTCTGCAACGGTCTCTAAGGTATTTTGCCGCAGCATGGGTAGATTTCATCAAATCTTTTCTGTCGTCTACAATTACATATTTTTTTATACGAGATCTATGTCTTTTGGAACGAAATCTTTTCGCAATGAATTTATAATTGATATTTCTGACTTTCATGTTTACTCTCAACCCATATTCTTTGGCAGAAGTGCCCATAAACTGCCAGTAACCCAATGCACCTACCGGAGAAAGCGCATTTGCATTGAATCCGCTTTCAATAGCCATCAACACTTTGAATTCTTGTGGAATATTATATTGCTGGAAAACTTCCGATACTTGGGGAAAGAAATCTTTGCTTTTATTGTATAAAATGGTGAGGTATTTTTTTCTATTGATAGAAAAATTTTCAACATATGAAATTGAATTAGATAAATGAGGAGTAAACAAACCAGGATAAACAACATTTGCCTTTTTTATAATTGTTGTTTTGTAAATAGATTCAGGAATATATACCGATGTCATTAAACCCGTATCTCTTAAATTTGTAGACGTATTTGCTGATGCAGAAATCCCGATGAATAAAATCAGGACAATAGAGGCAAGTTTAACAAATAATGTTTTCACGTTTTCGTAGTATTATTGGATGAATGAATAACCTTGAGAAAAATTCTCAGGGCATTGTAAAAACGATTCTAAACTCTCATTATTGCCTTTGAATTGATTTTACACCAATTTTAATAGTATTTTATTTTTATATCTTTATTTATAATATGCGTATTCTACTGATTTTAATTTTATTTTTTCTACTTGGACAAGTAGATGCTCAACAAACTGAAAAAAACTATTTTTCTATTGCAGACAGAGAAGCTGCATCTCATGTTAGGTTAATTGATAATAACAATGCTACTTCTGCATCAGAAAATTTTGATATCAACTATTATCGTTGTGAATGGGAAGTTGACCCCACAATTAGATATATTAAAGGTAAAGTGACTGTTTTTTTTACTTTTTTATCCCAATCAAATACAATTTCATTGGATTTAATGAGTCCACTAACCGCAGATAGCGTTTTAGAAAGGAATCGTCAGTTGAGTTTTACTAACACAAACAACACACTAATTATCAGCTTTTTAAATCAAAAACAGGAAGGAGAAAAAGATTCTATAAGCATTTATTATCAGGGAGTTCCAGCTCAAACTGGCTATGGTTCTTTCATTCAAACCAATCATTCTGGAACTCCGGTGATGTGGACTTTAAGTGAGCCCTACGGTTCGCGTGATTGGTGGCCCTGTAAAAACGGTCTTGATGATAAAGCGGATTCGATAGATGTTTATATCACTCATCCTTCTCAATTTAAAGCCGCATCAAATGGCTTGTTACAATCTGAAACCTTTTCTCCCGATAGTTCTAAAATCACTACACACTGGAAACATCGTTATCCGATTGCTACCTATTTGGTTTGTATGGCGATTACGAACTACACTGTTTTTAATAATAGTGTGATGCTTGGAAATAAGTTACTACCCATGATTACTTATTGTTATCCTGAAAGTATTGATGTGTTTCACGCGGGAACACAAAACACGTTAGATGCTTTACAATTGTTTCATAATACTTTTGGACCCTACCCTTTTATTAATGAAAAATATGGACATGTTCAATTTGGTTGGGGCGGTGGCATGGAACACCAAACTTCGACTTTTTTATATAATACAGAAGAATCTTTAGTCGCACATGAATTATCCCATCAATGGTTCGGAGACAAAATTACTTGCGCTTCGTGGGAACACATCTGGTTAAATGAAGGATTTGCTACTTATATGTCTAGGTTTTATATGGAAAACAAATACCCACTTACGGCAAGGGATAATCGAAAATCAGAAATTGAAAATATCACCTCATTACCAGATGGTTCTGTAAAGGTTGAAGATACAACTAATGTGGGTAGAATTTTCAACGGAAGACTTTCATACAGCAAAGGGTCCTTTTTACTCAATATGATTAGAATCAAAATTGGAGATTCCGCTTTTTTTAAAGGAATAAGAAATTATCTGGAAGACTCGGAATTGAAATACAGATATGCATTAACATCAGACTTACAACGTCATCTTGAAAATACCAGTGGACAATCTCTTTCACGTTTTTTTCAACAATGGTTTGAAGGACAAGGTTATCCTTCTTTTCACATTGAATGGGGAACAATTGGTACTCACAATGTGAAATTTAAAATCAATCAAACCACTTCACACAACTCTGTTTCATTTTATGAAATGACAGTTCCTGTAACTTTTAAAAATGCTACTAATGAAAAAACGATTTTAATAGATAATACGATTAATGACGAGTGGTTTTTAAAAGACATTGGTTTTATTCCAGATACAGTTATCATCGATCAAGATTATCAAATTATCAGTAAAGACAACAGTTCTGAAAAAATAGATTTCCCTAACTCAGGCAATGCCGATGCTGTTGTTTATCCAAATCCCATCAACAATGCTTTCACAGTTTACTTGCATGATTTCAAAACTAATGAAGTAAACATTGTTGTATATAACAGTATCGGACAAACGCTATTTAAAAACAAATTCCAACTTGTAAATGGTGCAGAATATATAAACATCAACAGCAGTAAATGGCCTAAGGGTAACTATACTTTACAAATACTTAATGAAGGCGTAAAGCTCACGAAATCATTAATCAAATAGTGGCTAAAAAAAGAAAATATAAAACATTATTGATAGTGATTG